>NZ_JBFBIR010000078.1:0-31451 GCF_040685715.1 Kitasatospora sp. NPDC088264 | reverse complement strand
AAGTACGGCCCAGTACGAGGACGCTTCGCCGGCACGCCCAGCCGGGCGCCCAACGCCGCGCGCTGATCCGACGCGAATTATGAAACACGCCCTAGGCAGCGACCCGCGGCGGGTTCAGGCCCGCAGCAGGCCCTGCTCGCGCACCAGCCAGCAGATCGCGGTCAGCCGGTGCACCGCGTAGTCGTACCCCACCGGCTCCCGCCAGCCGATCTCGGTGAGCGCGTCCAGGAAGCCGAGCGCGTAGTCCGACAGTTCCTCACGGTCCAGGGGCCGGGGCGCCAGCTCCGGCCCCTGTGCGTACAGCAGTTCGCGCAGCATCGCGACGTGCTGGTCGACCATCGCGACGAAGCCGGGCTCGAAGGCGAACTCGGCCAGCCGTGGCGTGAACGCGGCGACGATGCCGGGCAGCGGGCAGCCGGCCGGCTCGTCGGGGGAGCGCCGGAAGGACTCGTCGGGGGTGGCGAACATCCGTCCACGGTAGGCGAGCGGGTCGGCCGGACCGGCGGCTCGTGACGGTTCCGTGCTGAGACCTTGGCCACCTTCGGGAGCTTCGGCGGCTTGGCCGGTTCTCTGCGCCGATCCGCGGGTGGTCTGTACCAGAATGGTCCGCATGGATCTCCGCATCTTCACCGAACCGCAGCAGGGCGCGAGCTACGACACCCTCCTGGCGGTCGCCCGGGCCGCCGAGGACCTGGGCGTCTTCAGTGCCTTCTTCCGCTCCGACCACTACCTGAAGATGGGCGACGTCGACGGCCTGCCCGGGCCGACCGACGCCTGGATCACCCTGGCCGGCCTCGCCCGCGACACCCGCACCATCCGCCTCGGCACCCTGATGACCGCCGCCACCTTCCGCCTGCCCGGCGTCACCGCGATCCAGGTCGCCCAGGTGGACGCGATGAGCGGCGGCCGGGTCGAGTTCGGCCTCGGCGCCGGCTGGTACGAGGCCGAGCACGCCGCCTACGGCATCCCCTTCCCGAAGGAGAAGTTCGGGAGGCTGGAGGAGCAGCTGGCGATCATCACCGGCCTGTGGAACACCAAGCTCGGCGACACCTTCGACTTCGCCGGCGAGTACTACACGCTGACCGGCTCGCCGGCGCTGCCCAAGCCGGCCCAGGACCGGATCCCGGTGTTGGTCGGCGGGCTCGGCCCGAAGCGGACCCCGGCGCTGGCCGCCCGCTTCGCCGACGAGTTCAACCTGCCGTTCGCCTCGGTGGAGGACAGCGCCGCCCAGTTCGGCCGGGTCAAGGCCGCCGTCGAGCAGGCCGGGCGCTCGGTCGGCGACCTGGTGTACTCCAACGCCCTGGTGGCCTGCGTCGGCCGCGACGACGCCGAGGTGGCCCGCCGGGCGGCCGTGATCGGCCGGGACGTGGACGAGCTGAAGGCCAACGGCCTGGCCGGTACCCCGGACGAGGTCGCCGAGAAGATCGGCCGGTACGCGGACGTCGGCAGCGAGCGGGTCTACCTGCAGATCCTGGACCTGGACGACCTCGACCACCTGGAGCTCATCGCCTCCCGGGTCGCCCCCCAGCTCGGCTGACCCGCCCGCACGGCACGCCCTGATCCGGCACCGGCCGGCCGGGCCCGGCGACCACCGCTCTTTACTCGCTCTTGGGAATGCGTAATGCTCCGAGGGAGGGAACGGCGCGGGGAGGACCGGTGACCAGGACGAGAACGGCGGAGGCGGCGGCACCCCGGGTGCCGCCGCCCCCTGGACGGGGCCTCGCCGCCGCCCGGCAGGCCTTACGGGTGCAGCCCGGCCTGCACGACCTGCGGGCCGGCCCCGCCCCCGTGGCGTTGCACTACCCCGCCGGCGACCTGCTGGTCGTCTCCGGGCTGCCCGGCAGCGGCAAGAGCACCCTGATGCGCCGCTGCGTGCGCGCCCCGCTGGTCGACTCCCAACTGGTCCGCGAGGAGTACGCGGCCAGGCTGCCCGGCCGCCTCCCGTACGCCCTCTACCGCCCGCTGGCGCGGATCGCGCACTACCGGCGGCTGCGGCGCGCGGTGCTGGCCGGCGGGCCGCTCGCCGTCCACGACTGCGGCTCGCTGTCCTGGGTGCGGTTCTGGCTGACCCGCACCGCCGCCCGGCAGGGCCGCCGGGTGCACCTGCTGCTGCTGGACGCCGAACCGGCCGAGGCGCGGGAGGGCCAGCAGAGCCGGGGGCAGGGCGTCTCCCGCTACGCCTTCCTCCGGCACCGGGCCGCCGTCGACAGGCTGCGGCGCCGGCTCACTGGGGCCGGGCGGCCGCCGGAGGGCTGTGCGTCGGCCGTGGTACTCGACCGGGCCGCCGCGCGCGCCCTGCGGGAGATCGTCTTCGCCGCGTCGTAGTCTCGGCGGGTCCGCGCCGAGCCGGGCGGGCCCGGGGCGCGGCCGACACTCCGTCAACTCCCTTGTCAGGAGCGCAGATGCGCCGTACTGCCCGGGTGCGCTCGCGTGCCCCCCGTCTGTTCCCCTGGGCCGCCGCGCTGGTCGCGGCCACCGGTCTCAGCCAGCTCGCCGCCCCGGCCCCGCACTCCGCCGCCGTGACCGCCGCGGCCGCCGTGACCGCGGCCTGTGCGGGCTCCGACTCCGACGCCGCCGCCCGCAAGCCGGCCGGCGGCCAGGCGGGGCAGGACCCGAACGCCGTCACCGCCGCCGAGGCCCGGGCGATGCAGGCGGACCTCGACGACCGGCTCGCCCAGCTCTCCTCCGCCCACGCCCGGATCGGCGCCCCGACGACGGTGCCGGTCTTCGTCCACGTGATCCACGCCGGTGACGCCGGCCGGCTCGACGGGGGCGTCGTCGCCGCCCAGATCGACCACCTCAACGCGACCTACGGCGGCCAGGGCGACGGCAACACCCCCAGCCAGTTCCACTTCGAGCTGGCCGGCACCGACTACACCGACAACGCCTCCTGGTACGACGGCATCACTCCCGGCTCCGGGGCCGAGGCGGCGATGAAGAGTGCGCTGCGCAAGGGCGACGCGGGCACCCTCAACCTCTACACCGCCAAGCTCGGCCAGTCCCTGCTCGGCTGGTCGACCTTCCCGGGCGCCTTCCGCTCGAACCCCGCCGACGACGGCGTGGTCGTCCTCGACGCCTCCCTGCCCGGCGGCGCCGCCGCCCACTACAACGAGGGCAGCAGCGCCACCCACGAGATCGGCCACTGGCTCGGCCTGTTCCACACCTTCCAGGGCGGCTGCCTGCCCCCGGGCGACTACGTGGACGACACCCCGCCCGAGCGCACGCCCGCCTACGGCTGCCCCGAGGGCCGTCACACCTGCACCGGGCCCGGCCTGGACCCGATCCACAACTTCATGGACTACAGCTACGACTCCTGCATGAGCCAGTTCACCCCTGGCCAGGTCCAGCGGATGGCCGACTCCTGGGCCGCTTACCGGAGTTGAGCCGTCAGGGAGGGGTCGGTGCCCGGGCATCCTCGCAGAACCGCAGAACCGCAGAACCGCAGAACCGCAGAACCGCAGATCGGCCAGGCCTATTGCCATCGATCTGAATGCAAAACGCCGATCACGGCGTGGCAAATATCGACCACACGCCCGATTTGATCTATGTTCGGGGTGTCGGGACCGAGCAGGAACTGAGCGCCAAGGAGTAACGCCATGAGTGCCAACCCCCGGATCGTCGTCGGCGTGGACGGCTCGCCCGCCTCGGAGCAGGCGCTGCGCTGGGCGGTCGACTACGCACGGGCCGTCGGCGGGACCATCACCGCGATCGCCGCCTGGGAGTACCCGGCGTTCTACGGCTGGGCCGCGCCGAGCGTGCCGTCCGCCGAGGTCTTCAACCCCGAGGAACTGGCCGGCAAGACCCTCTCCGACACCGTCGTCAGGGTCGTCGGCGACGACCCGGGCGTGCGGATCAGCGAGAGCGTGATGCCCGGCAACGCCGCCCAGGCCCTGCTGGAGGCCGCCAAGGGCGCCGCGCTGCTCGTCGTCGGCAGCCGCGGCCTCGGCGGCTTCTCCGGCGTGCTGCTCGGCTCGGTCAGCCGCCACCTCACCGAGCACGCGTCCTGCCCGGTCGTCGTCGTCCGGGAGGGCCAGGTGGCCGAGGCCGAGTAGCGCGCCGCCCCGCCGGGCCGCCGCGCGGTGGAGGATGGAGGCATGCCAGAAGGTGACTCCGTCTACCGCGCGGCGGCCCGGCTGCACGAGGCCCTCGCCGGGCAGGTGCTGACCAGCGCCGACCTGCGGGTGCCCGCGCACGCCACCGCCGTCCTCGCCGGCCGCCGGGTGCTGGAGGTCGCCCCGCGCGGCAAGCACCTGCTCACCCGCCTCGAAGGCGGCCTCACCCTGCACACCCACCTGCGGATGGACGGCCGCTGGGAGGTCTACCGGCCTGGCGAGCGCTGGTCCGGCGGCCCCGCCTGGCAGATCCGCGCCGTCCTCGGCACCGAGCGGGGCACCGCCGTCGGCTACCGGCTGCCCGTCGTCGACCTGCTGCGCACCGCCGACGAGCAACGCGCCGTCGGCCACCTCGGCCCCGACCTGCTCGGCCCCGACTGGGACCCGGTGGAGGCCGTCCGCCGGCTGCTCGCCCACCCCGGCCGCCCGCTCGCCGAGGCGCTGCTCGACCAGCGCAACCTCGCCGGCATCGGCAACGTCTACGCCGCCGAACTCTGCTACCTGGCCGGCGTCACCCCGTGGACCGAGGTCGGCCAACTCCCGCGCCCCGACCGGCTGGTGGAGCGGGCCCGGGAGATCCTCGACGCCAACCGGCTGCGCCCCGGCCACGTCACCACCGGCGACACCCGGCGCGGCCACCAGCACTGGGTCTACGGCCGGGCCGGCCGCCCCTGCCCGCGCTGCGGCACCCTCGTGCGGACCGCCCGCCAGGGCACGCCCCCGCAGGACCGGGTGGCGTACTGGTGCCCCTACTGCCAGCGCGGCCCGGCCCCGGCCGGTACGGGTGTCAGGTCCGCTCGACCAGGGCCGGATGACGCGGGTCGTCCACCCGGACGGTGACGTCGGCGGCCTCGGCCGGGCCGGTCTCCGCCTCGTAGCGGGCGAAGGCGGGCAGCGTCCACTGCTGGTCGGCGGGCGTGCGGCGGGCCAGGGCGGTCGGGGTGAGCGCGAGGTGGACGGCCAGCTCCAGCGGCAGCCAGCGGCCGAGCAGCAGCGCGCCGTCCAGCAACAGCACGCCGCCGGGCGGCAGTTCGGCGTACGCGGCGCGGGTCGAGCGGTCCGTCACCGGGTCGCGCAGCGAGGGCAGGACGCGGCCGCTGGCACCGGGCTCCAGCGGGTCCAGTACCTCGCGCAGCAGGGCGCGGTCGTCCAGCCAGAGGTCGTGGAAGGCGTCCGCGTCCTGGTGGCCGTACTCCAGCCGGATCGAGGCCGGGCGCAGGAAGCCCGCCGCCGACACCCGCAGCGCGGGACGGCCGCGCAACCGCAGCGGCTCCACCAGGGCGTCGGCGAGCACGTCGGGGCGGGCGGCGGGCGCGCCGTCCACCGCGACCCGCAGCCACCGGCCGCCGGGGTCGGACAGCGCGGCGATGCGGTCGGCGAGCACGTCGGCCAGCCGGTCGGGGGAGATCGGGTGCACCTGCATCAGGCCATCCTGTCGTGCTGTCGTGCCGGGCGGTCAGGTGAGCGGGAGGGCGTGCAGGACGTCGTCGTGGCCGACGTAGAGGTGGTTCGCGTCGACGGCGAGCGACCAGACGTCCTTGCCGGGGCCCGAGTCGAGGAACGTCCAGCGCGGCGTGCCGCTCGCGGTGTCGATCGCGCACACCCCGGCGGCCGCCGGGCCGGGGACGAACAGCGTGCCGCCGACCACCAGCGGATGGCTGCGGCGGTCCAGCAGGAACGGCAGCCGGTAGGCCCACTGCCGTGCGCCGGTGACCGCGTCGTGCCCGGTGACCAGGCCGTTGTCGCGGGTCAGGTAGACCCGCGGGCCGTCGGAGACCAGGGCCATCGCCCGCCACGACTCGCCCCGGGCGGGAGAGACCGTCCAGGCCGGCTCGCCGCCGGGGCGCAGCGCACGGACGCCGTCGGCGCCGTCGGGGACGTAGAGGTGCACCGGGCCGCAGACGCACCAGCTCAGGCCGCCGGTGTTGGGGGCCGTCCACAGCTCCCGGCCGTCGGCGGCGTCCCGGACCACCAGCTCGCTGCCGTCGCCCAGGTTGCGCAGGCACGGGAGGCGGCCGCCGGTCGCGGTGACCGGGGTGAACGGCCGCTCGTTGCGGTCGATGGAGAGGTGCCACAGCACCGAGCGGTCCGCGACCCGGACGGCGAAGAGCCGGCCGTTCGGCGTCGAGCTCTCCCGCGACCAGTCCCAGACGTACCCGTACAGGGTGCCGTCGTCGAAGCCGGACAACTGGACGGAGCCCTGTAGGTCGTCGGGCAGCGGCAGGCTCCAGTCGGCGGCGGGGTCGCCGAGGTGGCGGGCGTCCAGGTGGCCCGGGGAGGTGGTGAATACCCGGTCCGGCCCGAGCACCACCTGGCCCAGCACCTCCAGGTCGCTCGGCCAGTTCCCGCGCGGTGGGTCGACGGTGAGCAGCCGCGCCGCCTCGCCGGTGGCCGGGTCCAGGACCTGGAGCCCGGCCCGGGACAGGAACACCGGCCGGGTCGGCGGGCCGGTCAGCCGCTCCGGGGTCATCGCCTCCGGCCCCCGGTACGTCCACAGCGGGGTCGGCCCGGACAACGCGGTCGGCTGCGGCTTCGGCGGCGGAGCCGGCTGGTCCACACCCGAACGGCCGAACGCCCACACCGCCGCGCCCGCCGCCAGCACCCCGGCCCCCGCCAGCAGCCCGCGCCGGCTCAGCCGCGGCCCGTCCCCGCCCCCGCCGACCACGTCCACGGGCTCCCGCGCGGCGCCGTCCGCCTCCCCGTCCCACTGCCACGAGGCCTCGCGCACGGGCCCCTCGGACGACGGCGACTGCATACCGGCTCCCACCTCCCCCATGGCGCCCCACGCGCCACCACTCGCCCGGAGGATATCGAACAGCCCCCGAACCACCCGAAACCCCGACCGGGGCGTACTGGGCTGAGGCCCACAGCACAGGCCCGCCCAGCAGCCCCGGGGGAGGTACGGCGTGACGGCCGAGATGATCGCACCCGAGTGGATGCACCGGCAGATCGCCAGCGAGCAGTACGACTCCTGGACCGTGGAGCAGTGCGCGGGCATCGAGATCGTCGACGGGACGGTGGTCGTGAGCCCGAGCGCCTCCAAACGGCACAACCGGCTCGCACGGTTCCTGGCGAACGCCCTGGACGCGGCCGGCGGCGCCGAGTGGAATGCCGACACGGACTTCGACGTCAGGCTCCAGGACGTGCCGCTGAACAACCGTCGCCCGGACGTGGTGGTCTACCGGGCGGACACGATCGACGAGTCGCCCACCAGACCCGCGGACGTGCTGCTGCTCGTCGAGGTCGCCCCACCGGGTTCGGAGACCACCGACCGGGTGGTCAAGCCGGAGCAGTACGCCAAGGCGGGCATCCCGTTCCACTGGCGGGTCGAGCAGGTCTCCGGCGGTGTCCCGATCGTCCACACCTACGTGCTGGACGCGGCGAGCGGTTCGTACCGGGTGGGCGAGTTGTTCACCGGTCAGGTCGAGGCCGTGGTGCCGTACGCGGTGGAGGCCGATCTCTCCGGGCTGTGAGGCGCGCGCCCGTCAGTGCTGCGGTGGGTGGTCGGCGAGGTCGGCGAGGTCGGCGAGGTCGGCGAGGTCGGCGAGGACGGCGAGGACGGCGGCGTGGCAGGGGAGCGGGGCGCACCAGCAGCCGAGGCGGTGGCCCCGCAGGGGCGGGACGAGGGCGAGCAGGTCGGGGCGGGCGAGGAGGTAGGCGCGGTAGTCGGCGACCATCTGCTCGCGGGTGAGGTCGGGGCCGGGGCGGTAGGGGCAGTGCAGCGGGGATTCGGACAGGTGCCAGCCGCCGCGGTGCATGGCGCGGCCGACGTAGACGACGTCGGCGCAGGAGGGGTCGTCGCGGTGGCCCTTGAGGTTGACCACGGTGGTGCGGCCGGAGGTGGTCGGCATGCCGTCCATGCTGGCGCAACCGGGGCCGACGGGCATCCGGGGTCCCGGAGGGCTCGCCTTGACACGCCCCGGGGCCCGGCGTAGCAAAAGAGCATGCGCCATCCGCACGCGGGCGGCCGTGACCGGGCGGCGCCGCCCGGCCCGCACCGGCCGCTGGAGCCCCACGCCGCCCCGGCGGCGGCCGAGCGGGACGACCTGCTGGCGGGCGCCGTCCGCCGGGCGCTCGGCGGCACCGGGGCGTACGGGGCGATGGTGTACCTGCGCTCGCGGGACGGCCGCTCGCTGGTGCTCTGCACGATCGCGGGCGTACCGCTGTCGATCATGAGCCCGTTCCGGCGGATCGCCGCCGCCGGCCCGCTGCCCGTCGCCGTCAGCTTCCGCACCGGGCGGACCGTCACCCTGGCCGACACCGAGGACACCATGCGGCGCTTCCCGCAGCTCGCGGTCGGCATGCCGTACGACTTCGCCTCCGCCTGCGTGCCGGTGGCGGGCGGCGAGGAGCGGTTCGGGGTGCTCAGCGTGTTCTGGCCGGCCTCCGACGATGGCGTCCCGGAGGACGCCCCGTCGCGGCTGGCGGAGGTGGCCGAGCGGCTGGCCGCCGGGCTGGCGGGCCTGGCGGCGGCCGGGCACCCCGTGGAGCCGGGCGGCGACGCGGCCGTGGTCGAGCTGCCGCCGCCGTCCGCGCCGACCTGCCGGGTCGGGATGTTCGACTGGAACGTCGCCACCGGGGCGCTGGCCGCCGACGAGCAGTTCCTCGCGATCTTCGGCCTCGAACCCGACGAGTTCGACGGCACGGTGGCCGCCCTCGGCAGCCGGATCGCCCCCGGTGACCTGCCCGAGTTCCGGGCCGCCGCCCGGACCGCCCTGGCCCGGGGCGAGGTGCTGGCGGCCAGGGTCCGGGTGCTCGGGCCGGACGGCCACCCGTACCCGGTGGAGCTCTGGGCGCGGGTGCCCGCGGCGATCTCGGACGGCCGCACCCATCTGGTCGGCGCCGTGCTGGACGCCCGCACCCTCACCGCGGCCGCGGCCGCCGTCGAGCGACTGCGCGAGGGCGTCTTCTCACTCGACCCGGACGGCCGGGTCAGCTACGCCAACCGCGCCACCGAGCCGCTGCTCCAGGCGCGCCGCGAGGACCTGGTCGGCCACCACCTGTGGGACGTGCTGCCCTGGCTCGCCGACCCCTTCTTCGAGAACCGCTACCGGGCCGCCCTGCTCTCCCAGCAGCCCACCGCCTTCCTGGCCGCCCGCCCGCCGGACGGCTGGCTCGCCTTCTCGCTCTACCCCGACACGCACGGCGTCACCGGCCGGGTGGTGGCCGCCGAAGCCCCGCCGGGCGCGGCCGAACCGAGGGCCGCGCCCCCGCCGTCCGCGGCCCGCGGCGCCACCCCGACCGGTGCCCCCGCCGGCATCGGCGGCACCTACCACCTGCTCCAGCTCGCCAGCGCGCTCACCGAGGCGGTCAGCGTGCGCGAGGTCTGCCGGGCCGTGGCCGAGGAGATCCTGCCAGCCTTCGGCGGCCAGGAGCTCGCCATCTACGGGGTGTGCGACAAACACCTGCACCTGATCTCGCAGACCGGCTACCCGGACGGCTTCCTGGACGGTTTCGAGGGCACCCCGGTCGCCGCCCGCATCCCCGGCGCGGAGACGCTCAGCACCGGCACCCCGATCTTCTTCGAATCGGTCCGCGAACTCGCCGCCGCCTACCCCGGCATCGCGCTCGACGACATGGGCGCCTGGGCCTTCCTGCCGCTGATCGCCTCCGGCCACCCCGTCGGCAGCTGCATCCTCGGCTTCGACCGGCCGCGCCCCTTCACCGCGGAGGACCGCGGCCTGCTCACCGCCCTCGGCGGCTTCATCGCCCAGGCCCTGGAACGGGCCCGGCTGTACGACGCCGAGTTCGCCCTGGCCCGCGGCCTCCAGCAGGCGCTGCTGCCGCACCGCCTCCCGGACGTGCCCGGCATCCGGATCGCCGCCCGCTACCTGCCCGGCACCCAGGGCATGGAGATCGGCGGCGACTGGTACGACGCGATCGTCACCGGCGGGGACGTCACCCTGGTGATCGGCGACGTCGAGGGCCACAGCGTCGGCGCGGCCGCCACCATGGGCCAGCTGCGCAGCGCCGTCCGCGCCTTCGCCACCGGCGGCGACCCGCCCGACCAGGTGCTCGCCCGCACCAACCGGCTCCTCCTCGACCTCGACCCCGGACTGCTCGCCAGCTGCTGCCTCGTCCGCCTCACCCCCGCCGACGGCCGCGCCCGGATCGCCCGGGCCGGGCACCTGCCACCGGTGCTGCGCTTCCCGGACGGGTGGGCCGAGGCGCTGTACGTGCCGGGCGGGCCGCTGCTGGGCGTGGAGGAACAGGCCGAGTACCCGGTCAGCGAGCTGCGCCTGGCGCCCGGCACGGTGGTCGCGCTGTACACGGACGGGCTGGTGGAGGATCCGGCGATGGCGATCGACCAGGGGGTGGACCTGCTGCGGGCCGCGCTCGGGCGCGGCGGGGCGCAGGGGCCGGACGGCCTGGAGCTGCTGGCGGAACGGATCCTGCGCGAGGTCGGCTCCTCGCACCGGGTGGACGACGTGGCGCTGCTGCTCATGGCCTTCGGTGAGGACGACTCCACGGGCGTGTCCACGGGCGTGTCCACGGGGGTGCCCACGGAGGTGCCCCGAACGCCGTGAGCGGCGACTTTCGTCGGGGGCGGGGGCGACGAACGGTGGCGGCGGTCGGGTGGCGCGGCCCGATAGCCTCGACGGGTGGATGCGATGGCGCGGGCCTGGAAGAAGGCGGTACGGACGGCGTTTCCCGGGCCCTGGCCGCCCCGGCGAGTGGTGGGCCAGGGCGCGCTGGCCCTGCTGATGGGCGGGGTCGCGGCCCTGCTGGAGGTGGCCGCCGGTGCCGGCCACCCCGTCCTGGTGGGGCTGGGGGTCGCGCTGCTGTGGGTGCTGCGGCCGGCCTTCCCGGCGACCGTGCTGCTGCTCACCTCGGCCGCGGCCGGCTGGGCCGTCGGCCCGATGCTGCTGCTGGTCTGCGCCGGCTGGTCGGCCGGGGCGAGGCTGCGCCGGGTCACCGCGTTGGTCGGCACCTTCGTGCTGAGCTGGGTGCTGTTCATGGTGACCGGGGTGCTGAAGGACGCCGGCTCGGCCTCGCCCAAGCTGATCGTCGGGCTCTCGCTCGGCGGCTTCCTGCTGGTCGCCGTGCTGCCCGCGCTGTGGGGCCGCTACCGGGCCCAGCGCCGCGCCCTGCTGGACGCGCTGCGCGAGCGCAACGACCAGCTGGTGCGCGAGCGGGTCATGGTGGTGCACCAGGCCCGGCTGCGCGAGCGGCACCGGATCGCCCAGGACATGCACGACAGCCTGGGCCACCAGCTGGCGCTGATCTCCGTGCACTCCGGCGCGCTGGAGGTGGACCGTACGCTCAACGACCGGCAGCGCGAGGCGGTCGGGGTGCTGCGGCAGGCGGCGGTCGCGGCGATGCGGGAGCTGCGCGAGGTGGTCGGCGTCCTGCACGACGAGTCGACGGCGGTGCGGCCGGCGACGGACGCGTCCCCGGCCCGGGGCGGGGTGGACGGGATCGAGGGGCTGGTCGACTCCTCGCGGGCGGCCGGGGCGCGGGTCTCCTTCTCCCGGGAGGGCGAGCCGCGTCCGCTGGCCGCCGCGGTGGACCACGCGGCGTACCGGATGGTGCAGGAGGCGCTCACCAACGCGCACAAGCACGCCCCCGGCGCGCCGATCACCGTCGCGCTCCGGTACGAGCCGGACGCGCTGGTGGTGGAGGTGGTCAACCCGTGCGCCCCGGAGCCCGTGGGCGTGCGCGCCGGCGCGGGCCCGGCGGTCAGCGGCGGCCAGGGGCTGACCGGCCTGCGGGAGCGGGCCCGGCTGGTCGGCGGCATGGTGCACGCCGGGCCGACGCCGGACCAGGGGTTCCGGCTGGCCGGCGTGCTGCCGTACGAGGGGGCGGAGGGCACGGGCGACGGGGCCGCGGCGATCGCCGGGGTCGACGACTGGGTGCTGGACGGCCTGCCGCCGGTCGTCGGGGCGGAGGAGGGGCGGCGCAGTCCGGCGATCGGCTGCGCGGTCGGGGTGGGGGCGGTCGGCCTGACCGTGCTGGGGCTGCTGATCTGGGGCGTGGTGGCCTTCGTCCAGGGCACCGACGACGCGACGGTGCCGAAGTCGGTGTACGACGGGCTGGAGACCGGCACGCCCGAGGCCGACGTGCTGCACCGGCTGCCGCCGGGGAACACCTTCTTCACCGACGACTACCGGGGCAGCGGGCCGAAGCCCCCGGAGGGCGCGCACTGCCGCTGGTACCTGTCCGGTGACCTCAGCGACGCCTGGGGCCAGGACAATGTGATGCGGTTCTGCTTCAAGGACGGGGTGCTGGTGGAGAAGGAGCACTACCTCACGAAGTCCTGACCGCCCTGATCGCTCTGACCGTCCTGACCGCTCTGACCGGGTGGGGCGCGGGGTTCGGCCGGATGTGAGGATGGTGTTCCTGCCGCAGCACCGTTCGAGGGGAATGACCAGCCGTGATCCGAGTCCTCGTCGCCGACGACGAGCCGCTCATCCGCGCCGGGATCAGGATGATCCTGGGCTCTGCCGCCGACATCGAGGTGGTCGCCGAGGCCGCCGACGGGCGGGAGGCGCTGGAGCTGGCCCGGGCGCACGGGGTGGACGTGGTGCTGCTGGACATTCAGATGCCGGTGATGGACGGGCTGACGGCGCTCGCGGAGCTGCCGAGGGTCGCACCCGGCGCGCGGGCGCTGATCCTCACCACCTTCGGGGAGCGCGAGAACGTCCTGCGCGCCGTGACCGAGGGCGGCGCCGGATTCCTGCTCAAGGACACGGCGCCGCACGAGCTGATCCAGGCGGTGCGCGCGGCGGCCGGCGGGTACGCCTTCCTGTCCCCGGCCGCCACCCGGCACATCGTCGACTCGCTGGCCTCCGGGCGCAGCGGTTCGGCGGCCGCCCGGGGTGCGGAGGCCCGGCGCCGGCTGGAGGTGCTGACGCCGCGCGAGTTGGAGGTGCTGGCGCTGCTCGGCGAGGGGCTGTCCAACGCGGACGCGGGGGCGCGGATCCACATGAGCGAGGCGACGGTGAAGACGTACGTCAGCCGGATCCTGGCCAAGTTGGGCTGTGAGAACCGGGTGCAGGCGGCGCTGTTGGCGCGGGACGCGGAGCTCGGCGCCCGGGACTGAACGCGTCCGACCGGTCGCGGAGCGTGTCGGGTGTGGCGGATGCCACCAGATGGCCCGACGGAACGGGGAACTCCGGCTTCAGTGGTGACGGTGCGTCAGCTCGTCGTCGCGGTGGGTGGATGGTGTGCTCGGGCTCACAGGTGGACAGAGGTGAAGGGGGGCGTGAAAGTTGATCAGTTGATCTTGAAAATGTGGTCAAACCTGGTCGAACTGGGCGCGGCACCTTGATCAATACCGCCGGTAACAGTCAACTGACCTGCGGAGACCAAGAATTGCTTGCTGCACCCCGAGGTGGCCCGTAGCTTCATTGGCGGTGCAACGAGCACCACCCGGGTTCACCCCGACGCATGGCCCGCCGACCTGACCCCCGGCGCGAGGGCCGTGCCCGCCGACGCGACCAGCTCGAACAGGTCGTCGGCGAGTGGAGGTGGCCGGGGCGGCACGGCGCGTCCCAGACGTGTCCGGCCGCCCGTCGAGCGAGGTGAGCGCGACTATCGGCCCGTCATGGGTCTGGTTCCGCCTGCCCGCCCGGGGCTTGCCGAGAGGACTTATATGACTTCCCGTCACGAGACCGCCGCTGCCACCGACACCACCGCCACCAAGCGCAACCGCGTGCGGATGGCGGTCGTCGCGGGCGCCGCCGTCGCGGCCCTGCCGGTGGCCGGCCTCGTCACGGCCACCTCGGCCTCCGCCGCGCCCACCTCCAGCTGGGACTCCGTCGCCCAGTGCGAGAGCGGCGGCAACTGGAGCATCAGCACCGGCAACGGCTTCTCCGGCGGACTGCAGTTCACCCCCAGCACCTGGAGGGCGTACGGCGGCACCGCCTACGCCCCCCAGGCCCACCAGGCCAGCAAGGCGGAGCAGATCACGGTCGCCGAGAAGGTCCTCGCCTCGCAGGGGCCCGGGGCGTGGCCGGTCTGCTCGGCCAAGGCGGGCCTGAGCAAGGGCGGCGCCCCGGCCGCCGTCGACACCACCGACACCGCACCCTCGAAGCCGGCTGCCAAGCCGGCGCCCAAGGCCAAGACGCCCAAGACCCAGGCGCCGCAGGCCCCGCAGGCGCCGAAGAGCAAGCCGGCGCCGAAGCAGCAGGAGGCGTCGAAGCCGCAGCAGTCGGCCAAGCCGGCGCAGTCGGCGCCGTCCTCGGAGAAGAACACCTCCGGTGGCGGCTACACCGTCAGGAGCGGCGACACGCTGAGCGGCATCGCGGCCAAGTTCGGTACCGACACCGGCAACCTGTACGGCAAGAACGCCCGCACCATCGGTGGCGACCCGGATCTCATCTTCCCGGGCCAGACCCTGACCGTCTGACACCTCCGCACACCCGCGCCGAGCGGCCGCCCCTCCCCGGGGCCGGCCGTTCGGCCCGGCGCGTTTCCGGGGTCGGGTGCGAGAGAGGGCCAGGCACGAGGGGAGGGGGCGTGCGAGCGGGCGTGAGGCCGTGTGCGCGGGCGCTTCGGGAGATAGTTGAAGGTTGAACGCGACGTCTGAATACCGCCGGAGCTTTCCGGCGCCGAGGCCCAGGATCGAGTCATGTCCGAGATCGGAACCGGGGGTTCTGATCGGAACGAGTCGGATCACATCCGAATGAGGAGTTCTGGAGATATGACGATGAACGGTGCGGCGAAGCTCGACGGCAAGGTGGCCCTGGTGACCGGCGGCAGCCGGGGGATCGGGGCGGCGGTCGCGCTACGGCTGGCCGAGGAGGGTGCCGACGTCGCCCTGACCTATCAGGGCGGGGCCGAGCGGGCCGAGGAGGTCGCGGCGAAGATCACCGCGATGGGGCGCCGCGGTTGGGCGGTCCGCGCGGACTGCGCCGACCCGCAGGCGGTGCAGTCCGTGGTCGCGGAGGTCGCGGAGCGGTTCGGGCGGCTGGACGTCCTGGTGAACAACGCGGGCGTCGGTGTCCTCGGCCCGATCGGTGACCTGGCGCTCGACGACGTCGACCGGGTCCTGGAGGTGAACGTCCGGGCGCCGTTCCTGTTCGCCCAGGCCGCCTCCGCGCACCTGGCCGACGGCGGGCGGATCGTCACCATCGGCAGCTGCATCGCCAAGCGGGTCGCCTTCCCCGGCGCCACCGTCTACTCGCTCAGCAAGGCGGCGATGATCGGCCTGACCAAGGCGCTGGCCAGGGAGCTCGGCCCGCGCGGGATCACCGCGAACGTGGTCCACCCCGGCCCGATCGACACCGACATGAACCCGGCGGACGGTGAGGCCGCCGAGCTCCAGAACAGCCTGACCGCACTCGGCCGCTTCGGCGCGGGCGCGGACGTCGCCGCCGCCGTCGCCTACCTGGCGGGCGAGGACGGCCGGTACGTCACGGGCGCGGAGCTCGCGGTGGACGGCGGGTTCGCGGCCTGACAGTTCAGGCCTGACAGCTCGCGGCACGTCGCAGTACGGAGACCGGCCCGGTGGTGCGACCACCGGGCCGGTGTCGTGGCGGGCGATCGTCGACGGACGCGTTTACGATCGCCCGGTCCGAGCGGTGCTCCCGACCGCACCCGGCCACGCCGGCGACGCGCTCCCGACCGAGAGGTGTGCCATGACCGCAGCGGAAGACCCGATCGACCTGCTCGCCCGGGCCCTCGCGCAGACCGCCGGGCTGATCGACGGTGTCGGCGTCGAGCTGGCTGGGCACCCGACGGCCTGCCGCTCCTGGGACGTCGGCGACCTGGTCAGCCATCTGCTGTTCGACCTGCGGCAGTTCACCGTCCGGGCCGGGGGCGGGCAGCCGGACTGGTCGCAGCCCTTCGAGCGGGTGGAGGAGGACTGGCTGCACGCCTTCGAGGCCGGCGCCGAGGAACTGGTCGACGCCTGGCGGGCGGCGGGCGACCTCACCGGCACGCTGGAGGTCCCCGGCGTCGGCGCCCTGCCGGCCCGCTTCCCGGTGGACCAGCAGATCGCCGAATTCGCCGTCCACGACTGGGACTTGGCCCATGCCACCGACCAGTCCACCGAGGGGCTGGACCATGAGGTGGCTCTCGCCGCCCTGGCCTGGGCCCGCGGCGCCCTCACGCCCGGGTACCGCGGCGCCGAGGAGGAGCAGCACGCCTTCGGTCCCGAGGTCGCCGTTCCGGAGGACGCCCCGCCGTACGACCGGCTCGCCGGCTTCTTCGGCCGCGACCCGGAGGCCGTGCGGTCCTGAGTCCCACGGAGCCGGCGGGCTCCGCAGGCTCCACATCACCCGCCTAGCGGACCGCATCCGGGCAGGTCGGAGGCCCGGTCGGCGCGGCCGGACCGGGGTTGACGACGGTGTGCCCTTCCACCACCCTTCCACTAATCGAATAGTGAAAGGGTACTTTGCCGATGCGTCTGTTCCGTCCGCCGCGTCGACCTGCCGTCCTGGCCTGGGGCCTGGCCGCGGGGTTCGCCGCGCTCTACACCTGCGTCGCCGTCAACCGCTACCGGCGCGGCCTGAGCAAGGCCTACGACCTGGGCATCTTCGAGCAGGCCATTCGCGCGTACGCGCACGGGCAGGCGCCGATCGTGCCGCTCAAGGGGCCCGGTTACCACCTGCTCGGGGACCACTTCCACCCGCTGATCGCCGTGCTCGCTCCGGTCTACCGGTTGTTCCCGGGGGCCGTCACCCTGCTGGTCGCCCAGGCGCTGCTGATGGCGCTGGCGGTCGTGCCGCTCACCCGGTGGGCGTACGAGGCGGGCGGGCCGCGGGTCGCCCTGGTGATCGGATGCGTGACCGGGGCGTCCTGGGGGATCGTCCGGGCCGTCAGTGACGACTTCCACGAAATCGCCTTTGCCGTACCGCTGTTGGCCTTCGCAGCCGCCGCGCTCGGCCGGCGCCGCCACCTGGCCGCGGCGCTGTGGTCGCTGCCGCTGCTGCTGGTCAAGGAGGACCTGGGCCTGACCGTGGCCGCCTTCGGCCTGCTGATCGCCTGGCAGGCCCGCCGGGGCCGGCGCGGCCCGCTGCCGGGGCTCGTGCTCGCGGGCGTCGGGGTCGCGGCCACCGTGCTCACCGTGACGGTGGTGCTGCCCTCGTTCAACCCGCACGGCGGGTTCGACTACTGGCAGCAGTTGGACGGCGGCGGGCGGCCCTCGCCCTGGTCCCTGGCGGCCCGGATCGGCTGGCCCCCGATCAAGTGGCTGCTGCTCTTCCTGCTCGCCGCCACCGCGGGCTTCCTCGGGCTGCGCTCGCCGCTGGTCCTGCTCTGCGTGCCCACCCTGGGCTGGCGGCTGCTCTCGGCCAACCCGCACTACTGGGGCGTCAGTTACCACTACAGCGCGGTGCTGATGCCGCTGGTGATCGCCGCGCTGGTGGACGCCCTGACCCGCACCGACCCGCGCCGGGCGCGGCACGCGCTCGCCGTCAGCGCCCTGGTGGCGGCCGTGACGGTGCCGGTCTATCCGCTGCACGAGGTGGTGATGCCCGAGGCGTGGCGCACCTCGCCCCGGCTCGCGTACACCCGGGCGCTGCTCGGCTCGATACCCGACGGCGCGGCCGTCGCCGCCTCCAACCGCCTCGCCGCGCAGCTGACCGGCCGGGCCACCGTCACCCTGGTCTGCCAGGCGCCGACCGGGCCGGGGCCCGAGTGGGTGGTCGTGGACCGGACGGACCCGAGCGTGCAGGCCCCGTGTGCGACCGCCGACACCGCCCGGATGCTGGTCGAGTACGAGCAGCTCGGCTACCGGCGGGTCGTCGACCAGGACTCCCTCCTGCTGCTGCGACGGCCCTGATCGTCCGCATCGCCGGGCCCCCGGTCCGGCTTGACCCGGGTGCCGCAGTGGGTCACTATTCCACTATTGGACTAGTGAAAGGTCGAATCGCGTGTGATCGAGTACCGCATCGAGCGGCGCAGCGGCGTCTCCACCTACCAGCAGATCGTTCAGCAGACCAAGCAGGCCTTGCGGCTCGGGCTGCTCCAGCCCGGGGACAAGCTACCGACCGCGCGGGAGGTCGTCGAGCTGACCGCGATCAACCCGAACACCGTGCTGAAGGCCTACCGCGAACTGGAACGCGAGGGCCTGGTCGAGCCCCGGCCGGGGCTCGGCACCTTCGTCCGGCGCTCGCTCGCCCGGCCGGAGGCGGCCGCCGACGGGCCGTTGCGCGCGGACCTGGTCGGCTGGGTGGACCGGGCCCGCGAGGTCGGACTGGAGCGTGAGGACATCGCCGCGCTGATGGCCTCCGTTCTGGAGCAGCGATTCGACACCGGGGTCTCCCCGGAAACACCGAGTTAGAGGACAGTGGGGGGACCGGGTGGACGACCCGATGAACACAGCACCGGCACCGGCAGCGGCAGCGGCGGCGGCGGCGCCGGAGGCCCCGGCGGCGCTCGCGGCCGACGCCCTGGGCAAGCGCTACCGGGGCGAGTGGGCGCTGCGTGACTGCACGTTCGCCGTCCCGGCCGGGCGGATCTGCGGGGTGGCCGGCCCCAACGGTGCGGGCAAGAGCACCCTGCTCGGCATCGCCGCCCGTCTGCTCACCCCCACTGAGGGCGAGCTGCGGGTGTTCGGTCAGCCCGCCACCACCGAGGACCTGCGCGCCCGGGTCGCGTACGTGGCCCAGGACAAGCCGCTCTACCCCGGCTTCACGGTGGCCGAGACCCTGCGGCTCGGCCGGGAGCTGAACCCGTCCTGGGACCAGGACCTCGCTCAACGGGTCATAGATCAGGGCGAGTTGAGGATGAGGGTGAAGATCGGTTCGCTCTCCGGCGGCCAGCGCACCCGGGTCGCCCTGGCGCTCGCCCTCGGCAAGCGCCCCGACCTGCTGCTGCTCGACGAGCCGATGTCCGACCTCGACCCGCTGGCCCGGCACCAGCTGATGGGCACCCTGATGGCCGAGGCCGCCGAGCGCGGCACCACCATCGTGGTCTCCTCGCACATCATCCCCGAGCTGGACGGCGTCATCGACTACCTGCTGCTGGTGCAGTCCGGGCGGATCCGGCTCTGCGGCGACGTGGAGGACCTGCTGGACGGACACCAGCTGCTCACCGGCCCGGCCGGCAGCGCGCTCCCCGAGGGCGTCCTGGTCGAACAGCGCTCCACCGGCCGCCGGATCGACGCGCTGGTCCGCACCGGCGATCCGGTGGACGGCCCGTGGGAGAGCGGCCGGCCGAGCCTGGAGGAGCTGCTGCTCGGCTACCTCCGGACCCCGGCCGGCACCGCCCGGGCCGCCACCGGACCGGGCACGCAGGCCCAGACGACCGAGAACGGGATCGCCGCATGAGCACCAACGTCCTGGCCGACCGCGCCACCACCGCGGCGCCACCGCGCGAGCCGCGGACCGCGCCCCGCCCGGGCGGCCTGATCTGGCTGAGCTGGCGCCAGAGCCGCACCGCGCTCTGGGCGATCGCCGCCCTGGTCGTCACCGCGTCGGCCACCCTGCTGTGGCTGCACTTCTCCCTCCAGCCGCTGATGGCGGATCTGCGCCGGGCCGAGTGCTCCGAGATCGTCAGCTGGTCCAACGCCGGCTGCCAGGGCATGGTCGCGCCCATCACCCGCCGCACCTACCTGTACACGATGTGGCTCCAGCCGGCCCTGGCCGCCGTCCCCCTGCTGATCGGCATGTTCCTCGGCGCCCCGATGCTCGCCCAGGAGTACGAGCGCGGAACCGTCCGCCTCGCCTGGACCCAGTCCGTCAGCCCGCTGCGCTGGCTCACCGCGCGGATCGCCCTGCCCGCACTGGCGGTGCTGACCGCCGGTGCGGTGCTCGCCGTCCTGGCGACCTGGGTGTGGCGCGCGGACATCGGCGGCCGCCCGTTCACCTTCGATCCGCCGTTCCAGGGCCTCACCTACCCCGTCCTCGGGGTGGTGCCGGTCGCCTGGTCGCTGTTCGCGCTGGTGCTGGGCCTGCTGGTCGGGCAGCTGCTGCGCCGCACGGTGGCCTCGGTCCTGGCCACCGGCGTGCTGCTGGCGGTCGTCCACGGCCTGCTCCGGTGGAACCGCGCCTCCTTCTACCCGTCGGTCAGGGAGCTGGCCCCGCGCGGCGTTTATTTCGGGCAGCCCAACAACGCGTGGCTGATCGACCGCGGGGTCGTGCTCCAGGACGGCCGGTGGGCCTCGAACGAGTTCTGCTGGGACGGCGATCGGACGAAGGGCTGCGAGGATGCCACGAGCAACTGGATCGAGTACCACCCCGTCGGGCACTTCGTGCCGATCCAGCTCGTCGAGACCGGGATCCTGGTGACGCTCACCGTCGTGGCGCTGACGGTGCTCTTCCTCCGGGTTCGGCGGGACGGCAACTCGCTGCGGGCGACCCGGCGGGCCTGACGTCCGAGGTCGCGGCCCCGGCCGGGCGTCAGTCGCGGCTCCAGCGGAGTTCGACCTCCGGGAAGCGCGGTGACGGGCCGTCGAGGAGGGGCGCGGGGCGGCCGCGGAGGAAGTGGTCGGCGAACGCCCGGGTGTAGGCGCGGGTGAGCGCGGTCGCCCGGGCGGGGGCGATGGTGCCGAGCAGGGCGGCGTAGGTGTCGGCGGGGAGGTGGCCCGGCAGGTTGCCGGGGAGGGCGGCGTGCGGCAGGTCGGTGAAGCTGAGGTGGCCGGCGCCGAAGGTGTGCAACTGCCTCCCCCAGGCGTGCTGGTGGCTGCGCCAGCGCTGCCAGGTCTCGTGGTCGGCGAGGGAGGTGAGCAGGAGGAAGGGCCGGTCCAGGCCGAGGTCAGGAACGGGCGAGCCGAACAGGCCGCCGTCGAGGTTGAGGCCGATCCGGAACCGCTCGTCCTGACGCATCGCCTCGGCGGCAGCCGAGCCGCCCATCGAGTGGCCGAGCGCGCCGATCCGGCCCCCGTCGACGCGGAAACGGTCCTGGCGCTCGGTCAGTTCGGTGGTGACGAAGCGGAGGTCGGCGACCCGGGCGGCGATCTCGCGGCGCTCGGAGGCCTCCCAGTCGGCCGGCTCGTCCTCCAGCACGGTGCGCACCAGCCGGCCGTCCGGGAACTCGACGGCGAGGGCGTCGTAGGTGTGGTCGACCGACGCGACGAGGTAGCCGTGGGCGGCCAGTTCCTCGGCCAGCGCGGTGCAGTTGCTGCGCAAGCCGGTGCGGCCGTGGCCGAGCAGCAGCAGGGGGAGCGGGCCGGGGAGCGCGGGCGCGTCGGTACGGGCGGTGGGGCGGACGGCCGCGATGGTGCCCGGATCCAGCGGCAGGCGCTGATCGATGGCGGCGGCGACCCGGGGCGTGGTGTACGGCGCGCGGGGGCGGCCGGCGGTGGCGCGTGCCGGGTACCAGAGCTGCACCATCAGCTCACGCGGGCCGGCGGCGGGCACGAACGGGTCCGGGCGATCGCGGTCGACCAGGTGCAGGGTGGTCGTGCCGACCGGGCGACCGGTGGTGGGGGCGGGCAGGTCGATGGTGCGCGGCCGGGCGGTCTGAGCGGTATTGGTCTGAGAGGCCTGGGCGGGCCCGGTGGGCAGCAGGGCTGCGGCGCCGCCCAGGCCCGCGAGTGCCAGCAGTGAACGGCGCCTGATCATTCAGCATCCCTCGGTGGTGGGGTGGTTGAGGTGCGGTCAGCCTAAGTGGTCCGGACCGGCCGGGCCAGGGGTGGCGGAGCGGTGGGGGCGGTCAGCGCAGGACGGCGAGGACGGCGCCCCACTGCGAGGTGGTCTGCCCGGTGGCGGCGCAGTGGTCCGGATCCGTCGCGATCCGGTGGGCGGTGGTGAGGCGGTAGGAGGAGAGCCGCAGGGCGGGCAAGTTGGTCCAACTGGTGCCGAACTCGGGGGCGCTGCCGCTGTTGCTGCCGACCGTGCCCACCAGGAGGTCGCCCGGCGCGCAGGCGGCGGCGTTGGCCGCGGTGGAGAAGGTCGTCCCGCCGGCGTCACCGGAGGCGCGGCCGACCGACCGGACGGCGGAGACGCCGCGGAACTCGTCGACGGCGACGTGGTACTTGCTCGCCCGCGGGTGGGCGACGCGGATCGAGTCCTCCGCGGTCAGCGCGGACGCCCCGAAGGCCGCGAGGATCAGCACCCGGTGCCGGAGCGAGTCGGTGACGTCCCCGACGATCCGGAAGCGGTCGCCCCGGCTGTCGGTGACCGTGACCGCGCCGGGACAGGTGCTGGTCAGCATCATCGTGACCACCAGGGCGTCACCCGGGGTGACGGGGGAGAGCACCGGAAGGACGATCTCGGTACTGGAGACGGCCTGCTGGTCGAAGGCGATCCGAGAGGCCCAGGACGGTGCGCCGTCGTCGGCGGCCGTGCGTGCCGCCGCCGGCCGCGGGCCCGGCGCGGGGCGGGCGGCCGCTTCGGCGGGCGCGGACTCGGTGTCCCCGGACGGGCAGCCGTGCGCGGACGGGGGCTGGGCGTTCGGCGCGCGGAAGCCGACCACGCCGAGCGTGCTGCCGACGCCGAGCGCCACGCCGAGGAGCAGGCAGAACGCGTGGGTCCAGATCCGGCGGCGGCTCCGGCCCGGTGCGGCCGGGGGCTCGGCGGCGGAGGCGGCCGTGCGGTCGGCCCTGGCGTCGGCCGGGGTGTCGGCCGTGGTGTTCGCGGCGACCGGCAGCTCCGAGGGCTCGACCGGTGGGATCGGCGAGGCCGGTGGGGCCGCCCCCTCGTCGGCGGCGGCGGTCCACCGGCGGTGCCACTCGGCCTCGTCGCCGCCGCAGGCCCGGACGTAGGCCCTGGTCGTGGTCCAGGACGGGAGGCGCGAGCCGGAGGCCGCCTCGTGGAGCGTGGTGTGGGAGATGGAGCCGGCCGTCTTCGCCATCGTGCGGAACGAGGGCTGGCCCGCCCCCAGGCGCAGCCGGCGCAGGTCGGCGGCGAGGGCCTCCGCCGCGCTCGGGGCCTGTTCGCTCTCCGCGGGTTGTGACTCCTGTTCCGCCATGGCGTCCCCCTGTTGTCAGATGTCAGATCCAACGGCGACCGGTGTGTGCTTGTCGCGTACGGATCATAGTGACGCGTGGCTGCGGCGTTACGTGATCGACGGACTCCGGTTGGCAGGACGGGGTGTTCGGGGCGGGCGTCGGCCGGTGTCAGGTGTTGTCAGTTTCCGTCAGGCGGTACCGAACACCGTGGGAAGTCGGGTCAGCTGTCCCAGTCGCCGCGGCCAACGGGGCGGCGCAACGGTCCGACCGAACAGGGGAATCGACATGGCCAAGGGCATCCTCAAGAAGATCGGCCGCCGTGGCGCGACCGCGGCGGCCGTGGTGGCGCTGGCCGCCGGCGCGGTGGGCGTCTCGGAGGGCAGCGCGTTCGCCGACGGCTGGTACGCGCTCCGCTACCACGCGAGCGGCCACGGTGTGGGCGTCTACGCGCAGCAGTACTCCTGGACGGCCAAGGTCGCCGGCGACCTGGGGTCGTACACGTGGTCGTCCGACGAGATCTACATCGAGTGCTGGATCAGGGGCGAGGACATCAACAGCCAGGGCAACGTCTGGTACCAGGTGGGCGGGACGAACGGCAACTTCTTCGGACCGGCCTACGTCTACGGCGCGTACGCCGACGGCAACTGGTACTTCCACAACGGCCTGCGGGCGTGCTGACGACCGGCTGAACCCGTCCGCCCCGCCCGCGCCCCGGGCGGGGCGGCGTGCCGTCAGCCGGACACCTGCCGGGCCGCCGCCTGTTTGATGGCCTCGCGGATGCGCGGGTAGCTGCCGCAGCGGCAGATGTTCTGGATCTGGTCGATGTCCGCGTCGGTCGGGTTCGGGGTGCGGCGCAGCAGGGCGACGGCGGTCATGATCTGGCCCGGCTGGCAGAAGCCGCACTGGGCGACGTCGCAGCCGAGCCAGGCCTCCTGGACGGGGTGCAGGGTGTCGCCGTCGGCCAGGCCCTCGATGGTGGTGACGCGGTGGCCCTCGCAGTCCTTGACGGAGCGGGTGCAGGGCTGGAACTCCTCGCCGTCCAGGTGGCTGGTGCAGGCGCGACAGACGCCCACCCCGCAGCCGTACTTGGGGCCGGTGACGCCGAGCTTGTCGCGCAGCACCCAGAGCAGCGGCATGTCGTCCGGGGCCTCGACGGTGACGGGGTGCCCGTTGAGGGCGAAGGTGTGGGTGGGCATGGGGTGGTGGAGTTCCTTGGCTGGGGGAGTCAGAAGTTGATCGGGAAGGAGCGCGGGCTGGTGCCGGTCGCGCGCGCGTAGGCGTTGGCGACCGCGGCGGAGGCCGCCGGGACGCCCAGCTCGCCGGCGCCGCCGGGCGCTCCGCTCGGCGGCATGAGGTGGATCTCGACGGCCGGCGGGGTGTGCCGCTGCCGGGCGTACCGGAAGTCGGAGTAACTGCCCTCGCGCACGGCCCCGTTGTCGATGTGGTTGCCGGCTTGCAGGATGACCGAGATGCCGTCGATCAGGGCTCCGGTCAGCTGGGCTTCCAGGCCCCGGGGGTTGATGACCCGGCCGACGTCGGCGGCGATCACGGCCTTGGTGACCCGGGGGTCGGCCGGGTCGGTGGCGTCGAGCTCGACGAGGTAGGCGGCGCACCCGCTGTTCTCGTCGTGGTAGCCGATGCCCTGGGCGTGGCCGGGGGGCATCGGGCGGCCCCAGCCGCCGGCCTTGGCGACGGTGTCGAGGACGGCCCGGCCGACGGCGCTGCGCAGCCGGGCGCGGCGGAACGCGACGGCGTCCTGGCCCATCCGGCGGGCGAGTTCGTCCATCATGATCTCGTCGGCGACCCGGACGGTGCCGGAGTAGACCGACCGCCAGCTGCCGGTGGGAACGTCCAGCGGCACTTCGGCGAGCAGCTGGGTGGGGATGCCGACGTTGTACGGGTTCTTCTCGCTGAGCAGGAAGAAGGCCTGGGCGAGGCTGAGCCCGGCGAGCGAGAGGTTGAAGCCGGCGGCGGTGAGCATCTCGCCGAGGCCGTGCCGGAAGTCGGTCTTGACGGTGGCGACGCGGTGCTCGTAGCTGAGCACCTGGCCGAGCGCGTAGGTGGCCCGGATCCGGTGGTGGCTGGCCGGGCGCATCCGGCCGTGGCGCATGTCGTCGTTGCGCGTCCACATGAGTTTGACCGGTCGGCCCGCGGCCTTGGAGATCTGGGCGGCCTCCAGGGCGGCGTCGAAGAACAGCCGCCGGCCGAACGAGCCGCCGCCGCGCACCACGTGGACGGTCACGGCGTCCTGCGGGAGGCCGAGTTCGGCGGCGATGGCCTGCTGGGCGACGATCGGCGTCTGCGCGGCGAACCACAGCTCGGCCCGGTTCGGCCGTACGTCGGCGATGGCGGTCAGCACCTCCATCGGCGCGTGGTTGACGAAGGCGAAGTCGAATTCGCCGTCCAGGTACTGGGTGAGCAGCGGGGGGATGAGGAACGGCGCGTGGGCGGCGCGCAGTTGGGCGCGGATGTCGGAGGTGGAGAGGTTGGCGACCGGGCCCGGGTTCCAGGAGGTGCGCAGCGCGTCGCGGGCCTTGAGCGCCTGGTCGAAGGTCTCGGCGAGGACGGCGACGCCGCTGGGGATCCGGACCACGCCGAGCACGCCGGGCATGGTGCGGGCGGCCGAGGCGTCCAGGGTCCTGAGCGTGCCGTTGATGGTGGTCGGGCGGGCGACGACGGTGGGGACGGCGCCCGGGATCGCGAGGTCCCCGGCGTACTTGGCGCGGCCGGTGACGATGTCGCGGGCGTCGATCCGGCCGGTGGGCCGGCCGACCAGGCGCAACCGGTCGGCGGTCTTGGGGGAGCTGGACACGGCGGGGAGGGCGACGGCGGCGGCCTCGGTGGCGAGGTCGCCGTAGCCGGCGCGGCGGCCGTCGGGGGCGAGGACGGCGGAGTCGGCGGTGCGCAGGGTGTCTGCCGGAACGTTCCAGCGCCGCGCTGCGGCGGTCACCAGCCGGGCGCGGGCGGCGGCGGCCGCGGCGCGCACCGGGTCGTACAGCGAGCGCACCGAGTTGGAGGCGCCGGTCAGCTGGTTGAAGAGCAGTTCGGGGCGGCCGTCGGAGAGCGGCACGTCCACGTCGCCGATCCGGGCGTCGAGTTCCTCGGCGACGAGCATCGCGATGGCCGTGGTGAGACCCTGGCCGACCTCCAGCCGGGGCAGGTGCAGCAGGGCGCGCCCGGCGGCGGTGAGTTCCAGGACGAGCAGGTGCGAGGTCGGCAGGCCGGCGACGATCAGCGCGTCGCCGAGGTCGAGGATGTCCGGGATGCCGGGCAGGCCGATCAACTGCGAGGGGGCGGCGGCGTCCTGGGCGGCCGCGGCGGCGCGGACGGCGGCCCGCGCGGTGGCGGGCGCGGCGGCGTCGAGGCCGAGCCGGGCGCCGACGGTGAGGGTCGGGGCGGCCAGCAGGTAGGTGAGGAAACGGCGGCGGCGGGTGCCGGCGCCGTCCCGTGCGTCGCCCGGGTGGCCGGTGTCGTCCGAGCGGGCGATGGAGGTGCTGATGGGAAGAGCCCTTCGAGCCGATGACGGCGGCGGATCGGGCGGGCACGGCGGCGTCGGGCCCGGTGCCGGATCGCGAATGCCGTTGAGCATAGGAGGGCGTTACTGACCGGTCAATACGGCAAAACTTGGCCCTTCGGCGGGGTCGGTGACGCCCGAAGGCCGCTGGGCGAGGCGGATTCGGAGCGGGTACGGAGGGCGCGGCGGCGGTACGGCCGGGGCCGGTTCCGGGCCCGCGGGAGGAGCGATTCGCCGCCGTCGTACGGGGGTTCAGCGCTCGCCCGCCGGTGCGGTGGGGCCCGGAAGTGGACCAAGGAGTTCCGCGATCACTGGACCTTACCGCCGGTCCGCCTCCTGCCTAGGCTGGGCCGCGAACCGTTGCGAACACCCGGCCCGCGCGCCGCCCCCAGCCAGGAGACCCGTGTCGACCAGCAGCGCCCCGGCGCCCGCCCTCATCCCGCCCCCGGGGCCCCAACGGACCCTCGCCGCAGCCCAGTTGGCCAGCTCCGTCGGCGACGGCGCCTACTACACCTGCTCCGCGCTCTACTTCACCCACGTCGTCGGCATGTCGGCGACCGCCCTCGGTGCCGGCCTCGCCGTGGCCTGGGCGCTCGGCGCGCTGGCGGGCGTCCCGCTCGGCGCCCTCGCCGACCGCCGCGGCCCGCGCCGGACGGCCGTGGCGCTCGCCCTGGCCACGGCGGTGGTGGTCGCCGCCTTCCTGGTGGTCCGCTCCTACGGGCCGTTCCTGGTCGCGGTCTGCCTCTACGCCACGACGCAGTCCGGGCTCACCGCCGCCCGGCAGGCGCTGGTCGCCACCCTGGTGCCGCCCGCCCAGCGCACCGGGCTGCTCGCCCACCTCCAGTCGACCCTCAACGGGGGGCTGGCCGTCGGCGCCGCCATCGGCGGCATCGCGCTCACCGTCGGCACCCGGGCCGCGTTCCTCGGCGCCTTCGTGGTGACGGCGCTCGGCTTCCTGGCCGGTGCGCTGATCCTGCTGCGGCTGCCCGAAGCCCCGCCCGCCCCGGCCCGGTCGGGCGCCGGGCCCCGGCTGGCCGTCCTGCGCGACCGCCGGTACGCCGCCGTCGCGCTGGTCAACACCGTGCTGCTGCTGCGGATGCCGCTGCTCAGCCTGGTCATCCCGCTCTGGATCGCCGACCGGGCGCCCGGGATCGGCTGGCTCGGTTCGGCCCTGTTCGTCCTCAACACCCTGGCCGTGCTGGCCTTCCAGGTCCGGGCGGCGCGCGGCGTCACCGGCCTGGGCCCGGCCGCACGGGCCGTCCGCTCGGCCGGGCTGGTGCTGCTCGCCTCCTGCGCGGTGTTCGGCCTGTCGGCCCTGGACGTCCCGGTGTGGGCGGTCGCCGCGCTGCTGGTGGCGGCCTCCGTCCTCCAGGTGATCGGCGAGATGCGGCAGTCGGCGGGCTCCTGGCAGATCAGCTTCGACCTCGCCCCGCCCGAGCGGATCGGCCAGTACCAGGGCTTCTTCGGCACCGGCGTGGCCGTCGCCCGCACCCTCGGGCCGCTGCTGCTGACCACCCTGCTGCTGGACGGCGGGCTCGCGGGCTGGCTCGTCCTGGGCGGCCTCTTCCTGGCGGCCGGGTACGCGATGGGGCCGGTCGTCCGCTGGGCCGAGCGGGACCGCGACCGGGGCTGCCCGGCGCCGGTCACCTCCGCTGTCGCAGTCCCGTAGCGGCCCCCCCGCACCGGCCTTCTCCGCCGGCCCGGTGCCCTTCGCACCGGCTTTCCCGTCGACCCGGCGCCCTCCCCGCCGGCCCGGCGGCCTCCTCGACGCCCCTGCGCGCCGCCCCGAACCGGCTGCTCAGCCCCGGTCGGGGCCCGCGCCGGCCGCCGCCGCCGCGAGCCCGCCCGAGAATGCTCCGACGGCTGACCGGAAACCGGTGGCCCGGGCCGCCGCCCGCTGGCATGCTGGCCGCGTGGACCGACCCCAGATCTGGCTCGACTTCGCCCCCGAGCTGCACCTCTTCGTCTCCGGGCCCCGGCGGGCCGGCCGCTCGGCGCTGCGCACCGACGGCACCTCGACGCTCGGCCATGTCGTCGAGTCCCTGGGCGTCCCGCTCACCGAGGTCGGCACCCTGCTGGTGGACGGCCGGCCGGTGCCCGGGTCGCACGTGCCGGTCGACGAGGAACACGTCACCGTCCGGGCCGTGGACCGGCCGCAGCCCTCGCCCGCCCCGCCGCGCTTCCTGCTGGACGTCCACCTCGGCACCCTCACCCGCCGACTGCGCCTGCTCGGCGTCGACGCCGCCTACGAGAACCCGGACATCGGCGACGCCGCGCTCGCCGCCCGCTCCGCCGCCGAGCAGCGCGTCCTGCTCTCGCGCGACCGGGGCCTGCTGCGCCGCCGCGAACTGTGGGCCGGCGCCTACGTCTACAGCCACCGCCCCAACGAGCAGCTGCGCGACGTGCTCTCCCGCTTCGCGCCCCCGCTCGATCCGTGGAGCC
Organism: Kitasatospora sp. NPDC088264; assembly: GCF_040685715.1. Classification (NCBI taxonomy): domain Bacteria; kingdom Bacillati; phylum Actinomycetota; class Actinomycetes; order Kitasatosporales; family Streptomycetaceae; genus Kitasatospora; species Kitasatospora sp. NPDC088264. The sequence continues at coordinate 2,602 of NZ_JBFBIR010000078.1, read as the reverse complement.
GCTGCACCACCTGCAACGGCACGCTGCGCGAGGCCGACAAGACCTCGGTGCGCGAGCAGCTGCGGGACGGCACCGAGCGCTCCTACGACGTCTTCGCCCAGTGCGTCGACTGCGGCCAGGCCTACTGGCGCGGCGCCCACCACGCCCGGCTGGACGCGATCGTCACCGACGCCCTCCGCGAGTTCGGCACGTCCGCCGGCGGCTGAGACCGGCGCGGGGCCACCGTCGGACCGGCGCGGGACCGGCGCGTCGAACTACGGGACATCTCAGGGTGGCGGCCGGGCGCCGAGGCGTGTTCTCATCGGCGGTGGGGGGCGGGACCAAGGTACTCCGTGACGTGAGAGAGGCCGGGTCGGATGAGCAGTCAGCCAGTGCAGCAACCGTTCCAGACAGCGGACGTCGGTGACGTCCAGGTGGTGACCGCACCGGACGGGGCCGCGGTGTTCCCGCTGCTGGTCCTGGACGGACAGGGGAGCCTCGCGGTGTTCGAGCTCGCCCCCGGGCAGGTGTCGCACGCGGTGTCGCACGCCACCGTGCAGGAGCTGTGGCAGGTCGTCGAGGGCGCCGGGGAGCTGTGGCGCCGCCAGGGCGGGCGGGAGGAGACCGTCCGGCTCGTGCCCGGGACGGCGGCCTCGATCCCGCTCGGTACGGCGTTCCAGTTCCGGGCCGACGAGGACGCCGACCGGCCGCTGCGGATCGCCGCCGTCACCATGCCGCCCTGGCCCGGCACCGACACCGAGGCCAGGCCCGAGGACGGCCCCTGGAAGGCGACCTCCCGGTGAGCCGGGCAGGGGGGATCCCGCGCCGCCCGCTGGCGGCGCTGGTCGCGGCCGCGGCCGCGGCCGTGCTCGGACTCGCCGTGGCGCCCGCCGCGGCCGCCCCGGCCGCCGAGCCGCACCTCCAGTCGCGCTACGTGACGATGCCCGACGGCGTCCGCCTCGCCGTCGACGTCTGGCTGCCCGAGGGGACCAGGGACGGTGCGAACCTGCCCACCGTCCTGGTCACCCAGCGCTACTGGCGGGCCCGGGTCTACCCCGGCGCACCCGGCAACGGCGGCCGCAGCAGCGACGCCGACGGCTGGAACGCCCATGGCTACGCCTACGTGGTCGCCGACCTGCGCGGCACCGGCGCCTCCTTCGGCACCCTGAGCTCCGAACTCGGCGCCGACACCGTCGCCGACAGCGGCCCGCTCAGCGACTGGATCGCCGCCCAGCCCTGGTCCAACGGCCGGGTCGGCACCACCGGCGTCTCCTACGGCGGCGACACCGCGATGCTCGCCACCGCCCTCGGCAACCACCACATCACCGCCGCCGCCCCGATCTCCTACGACTTCGACCCGTACGAGGACCTGGTGCGCCCCGGCGGCCTGCTCATCGAGCCCCGGATCGCCCCGTACGCGCTGCTGCTGCGCATCCTCGACCAGGCCGGCGGCACCACCTGCGACACCGACGAGCAGACCCGGCAGGTCTGCGCGGCCACCGGCCTGACCGGGGCCGTGCCCCGGCCGGTCGACGGCCCGGACGGACCGGCCCTGCTGGCCGCCGCGCGCGCCGAGCACACGGGCAACGCCAACCTGGTCGACATGGCCGAGGCCGGTGTGTACCGCGACTACCAGGACGGCCCGAAGAGCTGGACGGTCGGCAGCGTCGGCGAGAAGGCCGACGCCGTCGAGGCCGGCGGCGTCCCCGTGCTCACCGACGCCGGCTGGCTCGACGCGGGCACCGCCAACGGCGTGCTCTCCCAGTTCACCGGCCTCTCCAACACCCAGGACGCCTGGATCGGCCCGTGGAGCCACGGCCAGGGCTACCTCGCCGACCCCTTCCAGCCCGCCCGCCACCTCACCGACCAGGAACGCGCCCAGATCGCCCAGCGGACGTTCGACTTCTTCGACCGCTACGTACGGGCCGACGGCCGCCCCGACGGCACCCGGCACCTGCACTACTACACCTTCAACGAGGGCGTCTGGCGCACCACCACCCGCTGGCCGCTGCCCGGCACCCGCCCGCAGCGGCTCTACCTCGGCGAGGACACCACGCTCAGCCGCCGGCGGCCCGATCCGGACGACCGCCCCGGCGCCGACCTGCTGCGCCTCGACCCCACCGCCGGCACCGGCCCGCTGGACCGCTGGAACACCAACCTCACCGGCAACCAGGTCAGTTACCCCGACCGGGCCGCCGTGGACGCCAAGCTCCTCAGCTACACCACCCCGCCGCTGACCGACGACACCCGGGTGACCGGCAACGGCCGCGTCACGCTCGACGTCACCGGCCTCGACGGCACCGCCCAGGGCGCCCTGCACGTCTACCTGGAGGACGTCGCCCCCGACGGCCGGGTCACCTACCTGACCGAGGGCCAACTCGCCCTCGCCGACCGGGCCGTGGCCGACCGGGACGACAACCCCGACTGGCGCCGGCTGCGCACGCCCCGCAGCTACGCGGCCACCGACGCGGCGCCCTTCCCGCAGGGCCGGGCCCGTCGGGTCACCATTGACCTGCAACCCGTCGCGGCGCCGCCGCGGCCTGCGCCCGCTCGTGCTCCCCGACCACGGTGTCGCCCAGGATGCGGCGGTCGTAGAGGTTGCCCGAGGGCGCGGGTACGTACA
>NZ_JBFBIR010000077.1:0-32850 GCF_040685715.1 Kitasatospora sp. NPDC088264 | reverse complement strand
AACGACGCCGTCTCCGAGGTGAACCGGTCACCGGTGAGCTGCATGCCGTCACCCGAGTCACCGGCGAAACGGATGATCACCCGGTCCAGTCGGCGAATCGGCTTGCTCGGAGTGGCCATGGGACTCTGCTCCTTCGGGCGGTCTACGTGGGAGACCTGGTGGATTGGTGTTCGGCGAGCTTGAGGGCCTCTTCCAGGAGACGTTCGACGATCCGGTTTTCGGGGACGGTCGCGACGACCCGGCCCCGGACGAAGATCTGGCCCTTGCCGTTGCCGGAGGAGACTCCGATGTCGGCTTCCCGGGACTCCCCGGGGCCGTTGACGACGCAGCCCATGACGGCGACGCGCAGGGGGAGGGGGAACCCCTCGAAGGCGGCCTCGACCCGCTGGGCGAGGCGGTGGATGTCGACCTGGAGGCGTCCGCAGCCGGGGCAGGACACGATTTCGAGCTTCCTCGGGCGTAGCCCGAGCGAGGAGAGGATGTGGCAGCCCGCCTTGACCTGCTCGGCGGGCGGTGCGGAGAGGGAGACCCGGATGGTGTCGCCGATGCCTTCGGCGAGGAGGACACCGAAGGCGACGGCGGATTTGATGGAGCCCTGGAACGCGGGGCCGGCTTCGGTGACGCCCAGGTGCAGGGGGTAGTCGCAGCCGGCGGCGAGGAGCCGGTAGGCGGCGATGACGGTCAGCGGGTCGTGGTGCTTGACGGCGATCTTGAGGTCGGTGAAGCCGTGCTCCTCGAACAGCGAGCACTCCCACAGCGCGGACTCGGCCAGTGCCTGGGGCGTGGCGCTGCCGTGCTTGGCGAGCAGGCGCGGGTCCAGGGAGCCGGCGTTCACCCCGATCCGGATCGGGACCCTGGCCGCGCCGGCGGCCCGGGCGATCTCCTTGACCTTGTCGTCGAACTTCTTGATGTTGCCGGGGTTGACGCGGACCGCGGCGCAGCCGGCGTCGATGGCCTGGAAGACGTAGCGGGGCTGGAAGTGGATGTCGGCGATGACGGGGATCGGCGACTTGGCGACGATCCCGGGCAGGGCGGCGGCGTCGTCGGCGGAGGGGACGGCGAGGCGGATGATGTCGCAGCCCGCCGCGGTGGCCTCGGCGATCTGCTGGAGGGTGGCGTCGATGTCGGTGGTGGGGGTGGTCGTCATGGTCTGCACCGGGATCGGTGCTCCGCCGCCCACGGGGACCCTGCCGACGTGGATCTGCCGGGAGTGGCGGCGGGCCGCGAGAACGGGTCCATCACCGGGCGCGGGCCCGGGGCCGGGCCCGGGGCCGCGACGGCCGGGCGGGGTGGGGTCGGGGAGGTCGACGCTGTTCATGACGTGCTCCGTGTGGAGGATGGTGCCGGCAGGGAGGCGGCCGAGGGGGCGCCGTGCTCCAGGAGGCGGCGGGCGGTGTCGGCTATGGCAGGACCGCTGATCCCGGCGGCGGACAGGAGGGCGCCGCGCTCACCGTGGGCCAGGAACCGGGTGGGCAGGCCCAGGGCGTGAACGGGCACGGTGACCCCGGCGTCGGTGGCGTGCTGGGCGAGGAGGGCTCCGATGCCGCCCTCGCGGACCCCGTCCTCCACGGACAGGGCGATGCGGTGGCGTCCGGCCAGATGGACGAGGGCGGGGTTGACCGGGGCCACCCAGCGGGGGTCGACCACGGTCACTCCGATGCCCCGGGCCGCCAGGAGTCGGGCGGCCTCCAGGCAGGCGCCGGCTGTCGTGCCGATCGCGACCAGCAGCACGTCCAGGGGCGCGTGTGGGGAGCGGTGCAGGACGTCGATGCCGTCCATGGTGGTCAGCGGGTCGATGTCGGCCGCGGCGGCGGCTTTGGGGAAGCGCACCGTGCTCGGGCCGTCGCCGGACTCGACCGCCTCGCGCAGCAGGGCCCGCAGCCGGGCCGGATCACGGGGCGCGGCGACGCGCATGCCCGGGACGCGGGCCAGGACCGCGAGATCCCACAGGCCGTGGTGGGAGGGCCCGTCGGGGCCGGTGACCCCGGCCCGGTCCAGGACGAAGGTGACCGGCAGCCGGTGCAGCGCCACGTCCATCAGCACCTGGTCGAAGGCCCGGTTCAGGAACGTCGCGTACAGGCACACCACCGGGTGCAGGCCGCCCATCGCCAGCCCGGCGGCGGAGGTGACGGCGTGCTGCTCGGCGATCCCCGAGTCGAAGACCCGGTCGGGGAACTTCCGGGAGAACGGGCCGAGCCCGACCGGCAGGCGCATCGCCGCGGTGAGGGCGACGAGGTCCTCGCGCTCGCCTCCCAGGGCGGCGAGCTCGGCGGCGAAGACGGACGTCCAGGTCGGCTTGCCCGTGGTGCGGGGGCGGCCGGTGGCCGGGTCGATGACTCCGCAGGCGTGCATCCGGTCGTCGGTGTCGGCTTCGGCCGGGGCGTAGCCCTTCCCCTTGGTGGTGACGGCGTGCACCACGACCGGCCGTCCGAGGGCAGCGGCGCGGCGCAGTGCGGTCTCCAGCGCGGGGATGTCGTGGCCGTCGACGGGGCCGAGGTAGGCGAACCCGAGGTCGGTGAAGACATTGCGGTCCGGTGTGACCTGGCCGCTCTCGCGCAGCCGGGCCAGGTGGGCGGGCAGTGCACCTGCGCTGGGGTCGTAGGAGCGGGTGTTGTCGTTCAGCACGACGATGACCGGGCGCCCGGCGGCCCCGAGGTTGTTCAGGGCTTCGAAGGCCAGGTCGCCGGTGAGCGCGCCGTCGCCGACGACCGCCACCACCCGCCGTGCCGCTCCTCGTAGGTGGAAGGCCTTGGCCAGGCCGTCGGCGTAGGCCAGGGCGGTGGAGGCGTGGGAGTTCTCGATCCAGTCGTGCGCGGACTCGGCCCGGCTCGGGTAGCCGGACAGCCCGCCCTGCTGGCGCAGGGTGGCGAACTCCCGGGCGCGTCCGGTGAGGACCTTGTGCGGGTAGGACTGGTGGCCGGTGTCGAACAGGATCGCGTCACGCGGCGAGTCGAAGACCCGGTGGAGGGCGATGGTCAGCTCCACCACGCCCAGGCTCGCGCCCAGATGGCCACCGGTGGCGGACACCCGGTCCACGAGCAGGTCCCGTATCCCGGCCGCCAGCCGGTCGAGTCGGCCGGGGCGTAGGGCGCGCAGGGCGGCCGGGGTTCCGGGGAGGGGAAGTGGTCCGTGAGCGGTGGGGGGCACCCCGGTACCGGTGGCGGTGCGTCTGCTCTTCTCCTCGGTGGTGGGGCGGGTCTCCCCGGCTCGGGATGGAGGGTCGATGGCCGTCATGGGGTGAACACCTTCTCGAAGCGGACGAAGTGGATGGTGGCTGTGGCGCGCCGATCGCCGTGGACGGTGACCGACAGTCGGAACCGAGGAGTGCTCACGGGCGCTCCCGGACCGGGGCCGGCGGCGCGAAGTACATGTCCTCCACCGCGGCGGTGTGCTCCACGACCGTCACCGGCCCCCACCGGTGGAGGGCCCGGATCACACCGGTCACCAGGGCCGGTGGGGCGGACGCTCCGGCGGACAGACCGATGGTGCCGGCGCGCTCGATCCAGGCCGGGTCGATGCCGTCGGCGTCCTCGACGAGGTGCGCCTCGGCACCGGCGCGGCGGGCGACCTCCACCATCCGCACCGAGTTCGAGGAGTTCGCCGAGCCGATGACCAGGACCAGGTCGCAGCGCTCCGCGACTTCCGTCACGGCCAGCTGCCGGTTGGTGGTCGCGTAGCAGATGTCGTCCGACGGGGGCTCCCGCAGGGCCGGGAAGCGGCGGCGCAGGATGTCGACGACCTCGCGCGTCTCGTCCACGGCCAGGGTGGTCTGGGTGAGGTAGGAGACGCGGGTCCCGTCGGGGACCTGGAGAGCGGCCGCCTGCGCGGGGGTCTCGACCAGGACGATGGAGGCGGGGGCCTCACCCAGGGTGCCCTCGACCTCCTCGTGCCCGGCGTGCCCGATCAGGACGATGGTGTCGCCGCGAGCGGCGAAGCGCCTGGCCTCGGAGTGGACCTTGGTGACCAGCGGGCAGGTCGCGTCCACGACGGTCAGCTCGCGGGCACCGGCCTGGGCATGGACCTCAGGTGACACACCGTGGGCCGAGAAGACGACCGTGGCACCGGCCGGTACCTCGTCGAGTTCTTCGACGAACACCGCTCCCCGGGCGGCGAGGCCCGCCACGACGTGGGCGTTGTGGACGATCTGCTTGCGTACGTACACCGGCCCGTTCCGGTCCGGGGCGTCCAGCAGCCGTTCCACGGTGTCGATCGCGCGCTCCACCCCGGCACAGAACGAGCGCGGCGAGGCGAGAACCACCGTCCTCTGCCGCCGGGCGGCGGGCGGCGGAGGAGGTGCGGCTGTGGGGGTGCGGTCGGGTTCGGCCGTCACCGCGACACCCGGCCACGTGCGAGGACGGCGAGCGGTGTGGTGTCGGCGGGGCGGTGCAGGGCGCCCGCCGCATCGGTACGGACCAGTAGGGGCATCAGTCTCTCCTGAGGGATGGTCGGGTCCGCGAGGTCCGTGCGGCCGGCGGGCGGGGGAGGCCCTTCGGGCCCGCTGCCCCGGTTGTCCGCGCCGGCTCGGTGGCGCACTCACGCATGGGTGAGCAGAGGACCTGCGGCGGAGGCGTTCGCTGAACCTGCCGGGGAACGCTCACGTGTGTCCAGTGAGCCCCAGCCAGGTCATCCGGCGTAACTCTTCTTCATGGCATGCTTGTTGAACCTCCTGCCGTGTTGAACGACCTTGAACGACTCCGAACTGCCGTATATGGGAACAAATTTGCCCCAGTAGTCGGCCGTCCAGGGCGTCTCGGGGAACCTTCAGTACCTTCGAGTGAGGCCAACGGCCGTTCGGGTGGGCGCGGGGCGGATGGGCGTTGTCGCTGTGAAGGCGCCGGGTGCCGGGGCGTCAGAGTACGTGTTCAACGCCGGGGATTCCCGTGTGCGGATCCCGTTCTGTCCGGCGTCCTACTGACGCGTGGGCAGGGAGAGAACCGCAGTGAAGAGAACGCTCAGAAAAGACCAATGGGCCGTTCTCGTCGGGCCGTTGTGCCCGGACGAGGCCCTGGTCCCGACCCTCCTGCACCATCCCTTGCGGGGTCCGGTCGATTGCCGTGGAGCCGAACTCGTGGCCGGGGCTCTGCGCCGCGCCGGGCTGCGGGTCCGCTACCAGGACTTTCCCGTCCCGACCTGCGGCGGGGCCGGGGCGCTTCGGCCTGCGGCCTCCGCCACGGCGACGGGTCTCACCGTGCCCGCGGGCCTGACCGTGACCGGCGGGGCAGTTGGAACCTCGTTGTGGACAGGGGATCCGCCCTGGGAGGAACTCGGTGCGGGTGCGGGTGCGGGTGCGGGTGCGGGGGGTGGCGGGGCGGTGCGGGCGGTGACCTACGTAGGTCGAAACGGTGCCGTGGTCGGGCTGGCGGTGGTGACCTCCGCAGGCGCGGATGCCCCCTCGGAGGAAGCCGTGCGCGCACTGGACAACTGGGCGGCGCTGCTGCGCACGAGGCGGCTGGTGTCGGCCGGCGTCGCACCGCTGTGTGCAGGGGCGGTGCGGGCCCGTGAAGAGGTCGACGCCGTACTCAGTGGGACGGCGGGGCCGGTGGCGGTGGTGGGCGGTTTGCCGGTCGATGCCCTGGTGGCGGCCCGGTGGCGGGCGCGAGGGGTGGTGTCCGTCGCCGTGGCGGAGCAGGTCCCTCCGGGCGCGGTGGCCGTGATCGGCCCGGCCGGCGCCACGCCCGAGGTCCGGGCCGGACTGGCCGGGCGCGGTGTCACCGTCGTCGACGCGACCTGCGGGAAGGTCGCGGACCTCCACGCGCAGATCCGGGCCTTCGTCGCCGGCGGCGAGGCCGTGCTGGTCGCCGGACGGTCCACCGACGCGGTGACTCCCGGTCTGACCGCCCAGGCGGCACCCGGGCAGGTGAAGGTCCTCGAGAACCTCGAACATGCCATGGCGGTGCCCGTGCCCGACCCGGCACGGGTCGCCGTCGTCATCGCCCCCGGGCGGCCGGTCGAGGACGCCGAAGTCATCACGGAGACCGTACGTGCCCGCTTCGGACACGTCCTTCCGCAGAACCCCGCCAGCTACTGCCATGCGGCCGACGACCGCGCGCACACCCTGCAGCGCCTGGCCCACAGCTGTGACACCGTCCTGATCGCCGGGCTGCTCGACGAGCCCGAGGCCCAGGAGGCCCTGCGGGTCGTCGAGGAGGCGGGCGCTCCGGCCCGCCTCATCCACAGTCCCGAGGACATCCGTCCCGAATGGCTCCGGCACACCGCCGCCATCGGGGTCACCGCCACCAGCACGACCGATCCCGCGCTGCTGACCCGGATCCTCCACGCCCTCTCCGGCGCCGGGCCCACCGCTGTCACCACCCAACACACCACCACCGGCGGCAGGGTGGCGTCCGTACCCCGATTAGCGTTCGGACGACGCCCGAGGCGAGGCACCCGTCGAGCGCGCCGAACGAACCGTCGGATACGACCGGCTTGAAGGCGCGGCGGACCAGGGCCGACCAGGTCCTGTCCGGCCGATCCTGCCGGGCCCGCGACGCCGGGCATCCGCCCCCAGCCTCCGGCGGGGAGAGCCGCGGGCCGATCCGCCAAGATCAGCCGGACAGGACCTAAGGGATCCGGCAGTCCTCGTGGTGGATGGGGTGGCGCAGGAGCTGGGCGGCGGCCGGGACGCGCTGGTAGCTGCGCAGACGGCCGCGCATGGTGTGCAGGGCCGCGGTGGCGCGGGCCGACTGCAGATGGGGGTAGTCGTGCAGGAAGGCGTGCCAGTGCTGGCAGGCTTCCTCCAACTGTCCCTTTTGAAGAAGGAGTTCGGCGAGTCGCGCGGTGGTCAGGGCCCGGGCCCGGCGCTCGTCGGACGGCCTGCGGGTGAGGGAGTGGGACAGAACGGCGCATGCTCGCGAGACGTCGCCGGTTGATGCGAAGACCTCGGCCCGCTGGTGGTTGAGGGCGGCACTGTGGTAACCGCCGGTGGTCCGGTGCTCGTCCTGGGCGTCGTCCAACAGGCTTTGCGCCCGGTCGAGTTGGGTGAACGCCTCGCGGCGCCGGTCGGAAGCGGCGAGGGTGACGGCGAGCTGCCCGGTGATGAACGCGGCCGAACCCGGTGGGAGTCTGGTGACGTCGGCCGCCGCGGCCTGGGCCAGGTTCAGGGCCTGCGCGCGGTCGCCCATGTGGTTGGCCTGGACGCTCATCTGCCGCAGGACGATCGCGTGCCGCAGCGGGTCGGCGGCCTCGATGGCGAGCTCCGCGGCGATGCGGTAGTAGGTCTGCGCGGCGCCGTGGAGGTGCTCGTCGAAGCAGGTGAAGGCGGTGAGGTAGGCGAGGTCGGCGGCGGCCTGGCGCAGTTGCCGGTGGAGCGTGGCGCCGACGGGGCTGGTGAGTTGGGGTGCGATGTCGGTGGCCAGGTAGGTGGTGAGGGCCGGGCGGGTCCGGGCACCGCCGAACATGTCGTCCGCGTCGGCGAACACGGTGGCCATCAGGTTCGCGGCCTGGACGTGGGCGGTACTGACCCGCGTTCTACCGCTCGGGCGCGGCGAGGGTGCGACAGCCACGGGCGACCGCAGGGTCGGGTCGTAGGGGATCAGGCGGAGGGTGCGGGGGCTGACGGCCGAGGCGGCACCGAGTTGCTCCAGCCGCACGGCGATGTCCGGGGTGGTGGGCTTCTCGACGGTGGCGGCGGAGGGGGAGAGGCCGGCGGCCTGGGGCGTGATCGCGCGGTGGAGGGCGTCGGACAGGACGTGGCAGACGATGTCGGCCACTTCGGGGCGGGGGCGGGAGCCGAGGAGCCAGTGCGCGACCGAGGTGCGGTCGTAGTGCAGGGGCAGGGCGCGAAGGCTGCCGACGGCGTTGACGGCTCGGGCGAGCTGCTCGTTGGTCCAGCCTGTCTCGTCGAGCAGAGCCCGCAGACGGGGATTGGGTGTGTTTCGGGGACTCACGGTGAACCTCGTGGTCGCGGCGGAAGCGACGTCGTGGGCGGGTGCGGGGCGTTCAACACGGCGAGAGGTTCAACAACCCTGCCGCTAAGCAGAGTTACGTCGAAGCGGCTCGCCAGGGCTTACTGGACACACTGTGGGCGCAGCCAGGCAGGTCTGGCAAGCGCCCCGGTGAAAAGCCCTTCGTGCGCCCCCGGAGTGAGAGCACCACTCGGCCGGGGCGGCAACCGGTGTACCGAACGGAGAAGCATGATGACGGCCAGGACCCTCGGCTCCGAATCACCCGACCTGACAGTGGTACGTACCCAGGTCGACGGCATCCTCGACGGCTTCCTCACCGCCAAGGCCCGTGCGGCGACCGCGCGGTACCTGCCCGGGGAGATTCCCCGGATCCTGCACGACTTCCTCTCCTCCGGCGGCAAACGCCTGCGCCCCCTGCTGTGCGTGACCGGCTGGCGCGCGGCGGGTGGCGAAGGCGATCCGCGGCCGGTACTGCGGGTGGCGGCGTCGCTGGAGATGTTCCACGCCTTCGCCCTCATCCACGACGACATCATGGACCGCTCCACCACCCGCCGCGGCCACCCCACCGTCCACCGTGCCCTCGCCACCCTGCAACGCGAGGGCCGCAGCGAGGCGGCCGCCGACGACCTCGGGGTCGGCTCCGCGATCCTGGTCGGCGACCTCGCCCTGGCCTGGTCGGACGAACTCCTCCACACCGCAGGCCTCACCCCGGGCCGGCTCGTCCGCATCCTGCCGCTCATCGACGCCATGCGCACCGAGGTCATGTACGGCCAGTACCTCGACCTCGCCTCCACCGGGCACCCCACCGACGACGTCGACCGGGCACTGGCGATCATCCACTACAAGACTGCCAAGTACACCTGCGAACGCCCCCTGCAGATCGGTGCCACCCTCGCCGGAGCCGACGACGAACTGCGCACCGTCCTCAGCGACTTCGCCCTCCCCCTCGGAGAGGCCTTCCAACTGCGCGACGACCTCCTCGGCGTCTACGGCGACCCGGACCGCACCGGCAAGCCCACCCTCGACGACCTGCGCGACGGCAAGCACACCACCCTCGCAGCCCTCGCCCTCAAACTCGCAACCCCGGACCAGGCCGCCCGGCTGCGCCGGCTCCTGGGCGACCCCGACCTGACCGAGGAGCAGGCCGAGGACGCCCGACGCGTCATCACCGCCACCGGCGCCCGCGACATGGTCGAGCAGATGATCCGGGCCCGCTGCGCGCAGGCCGACCACGCCCTCTCCCGCAGCACGATCCCGCCCGCCGCGGCCGCCACCCTGCGCGAACTCGCACGGGCCGCGACGAAGAGGACCACATGAGCGCAGTCGCACCGGAAGGCGACCGCCCGTCCTGGCCGCCCCTGTGACTGCCGGGCTGGTGTGGATCCCACCGTCCGGGCCCCCGGGAGAGGCCGCTCAGGCCGTGCGGAGCACCGAAATCGAGCACCTGATCCACCTGTTCCGTGACCGGGCCAACCGAGTTCTCACCACGGCTACGGCCGTGCGGAGCCCATCGCGAACACGTACCAGCACCGGCAGTTCGCTCTGCCGCGCGCGCACCGCAGATCACGTCCAAGGAGAAGTAGCCGTGACCACAGACACCCAGGAATCCGTGTACTGGAACGCTCAGGCTGCCGGTCTGGTCCCTGCGGGATCAAGGCCCGCTGAGCTGCTGTCGGGCCTACGGGTCGGGTCCGCCGCGGAAGACGACAGCACCGACCCGGACGACGTCCACCGGCAGAGTCATGCCGGGGCGCCTCATGGGGAACGGGAGCACGATACGGTCCTGCGGATCGCCACAGCGCCCGCCTATGTCCCCTACCAGTCTCCGCGGATGGAGGTGTACCCGGAGGGCGAGCGGATGAGCTGGTCGGCCATCGCGGTGACCAGGTCGCGCGAACTCCGGGAGTCGGTGGCCTCAAGCGCCGTGGGGGACACGACGCGGAAGGTCGTCCTGTTCGCCAAGGACAGGCTGTGGGACGGCCGTTCATCCGAGTCGGCGCGAGCACTCGCCGAGCTGTGCGGGATCATTCCCGGTAAGGGCGGCGAAGTCGCCGAGGTGGCGGAAGAGTACCTGCGCCGGGGAGCCGAGTCCGAGCGGCGTTCTCTCGAAGCGATGGCCGTACGGGACCTCTGGGGAGCCTTCCAGGCCGATGTCACCATCCGGTGTACGGACTGGCGCATTCCCGACCTGAGCGCCTCGCTGATGGCTGCGAGCATGGGGATCGACTACCCGGACGCACCCGACGACAGCGGAGCCGTCGGGCTGGAGCCGTACATCGACGCGAGCAGTGAGGGCATCGCCTGCCTCAGCGGGAGCGCCGCCCAACAGGCATTCCGGGACAGCACAGTCACCTGTGCGGTCATCCAGATGAAAGAGGAGATACGGACGGAACTCCTGAACGCTGTTCCGGCCGCCGGCCCCTGCGCCGTTGTCCCACCCGCCTCGGCCCCCGCACCAGCCGACTATCTGGTCGCACGCTGGTGGGACGGAGACCTGCCGGCGATCCTTCGCCTCACGGTCGGCTGGGCTCCCTACCGGCACCTGTCCACCGACCGGGGATACTTCCCCGGCAGTGACCGATGCGGAAGGATGTTCCGCGCTATCAACGGCCCCCTCTACTACAACGCCAGCGTCGATCTACTCCACGACTACGGTGCCAAGGAGGCGTTCAACGAGCTTCACCTGGCACTGGCGAGCGGAGACGGCCGCAACCTGATCGGCTTCGCCGACGCCCTCGCCGCGGCCACCGACGAGGCGATCGCCTGCGACTGCGGACACGACGGCCACCAGGTGGCGGCAGAGATCGCCATGGGCGCGTGCGTCTACTTCGCGCTCACCCCCCGCTACTTCCTCCGGCGCCAGCTCGCGGCGCTGTCCCACACCGCCCCGCACACCAACGGCTCCTTCCTCCCGTCACAGGAAGCAGCCAGGGTCACCGCCACCACCGTGCTCCCGCCCGGCAACATGATGTACTCCCCGACCTGGACACCGCTCTGGCGTACCGCGCCCGAACCGGACGACACCACGTGGGCCGAGGCACTCGCCCACCGTGCGACCCGGCGCTACTTCGCCACCGACCAGACCCAGCACCCCATCGGCCAACGCTGCACCGCGCTGACCCGGGACATCATCGAGCAAGCCGCGTGCCTGACCGACGGGCCCGCCTTGCGGTCGATGGCGGACCGCTGGCGTGACCTGTTCCGTCTCATCGCCACGCATCCCAGCATGAGCACGGCGAGCAACGCCCCCGACCCAGACGTCGTGGAAGAACTGGCAGAGCTCGTCAGCCGCGTCTGGACCAACCTCATCGCAGGTTCCCACGCCCCAGCAGCACCGACGGGCGAAAGCGATGCTCATCTGAACATCGACTACCAGCACATCGTCAGCAAAACCTATGATCAGGGCCCCTTCGGCTTCGCGCTGCGGCGGTCACTGTACGGCGCCGTGACCACTGCCATCGAGCTCGCAGGCCACAACCCCTACGCCCGCCTGATCGACGGCACAGGCCTGGCCTGCTGCCCTCAGCAGGGCGAAGCGGTGCAGGCGCCGACTTCGTGAAGTGGATCGGGTCTCGGCCAGACCGTGTGGGGGACACGCTGGCTCGCCGGGCGCCGGTCATTGCCTCCGGCGCCCGGTCCGCTTCGCCGCTCGTCCGGCCCTAAGCGATGATCTTGGACACCACCCCGGCGCCGATGGCCCTGCCGCCCTTGCGGATGGTGAACCGCAGACCGTGTTCCATCGCGACGGGCTTGGTCAGGGTGACCTCCACCTGGGCGGTGTGTCCCGGCGAGACCGACTCGACGCCGTCGCCCTTGACACCACGCAGACGCACACCGACGGTTTCGCCCGCCTTGCCCTCGGCGAACTCCTTGCGGAGCTGCTCAACCCCGGTACAGCGGGGTGGCCGGCATCCGCCTCGGTGTCAGGGTGTGCGGGTGTGCAGTGCGGGGGCGGGGCAGGGCAGCGGGCGGGCCCCGGTGGGGGTGAGGCCGTCGAGGACGAGGGCCAGGTAGCGGCGCCAGCCGTCTTCGCGGGGTTCCATCGTCCACAGCACCGAGACCAGCATGACGACGATGCGGTGGAGGTCGTCGGGTACGAGGTCGGCGCGGATCGCGCCTGTGTGCTGACCGCGTGCCAGGAGGGCGTCGAGGGCGGCGAAGAACTCCTGCCCGGTCGCCGGGGTGAGGACGCCGGCGGAGCGGGCGGCGGCCAGCACGTTGTAGTCGCCGGCCACCGATTCCAGTGCTGCTTCCAGGACGTGGGCCATTCCGGAGGCGGGGTCGGGGTCGTGGGCGGCAGCCTGGATGACGGGGCGGACGTTCTCGCCGAAGCGCTGGTCGAGTACGGCCCGCAGGAGTGCGGCTTTGTCGGGGAAGCGGCGGAAGAGTGTGGCGGTTGCGAGGCCGGCCCGGCGTGCCACGTCGTCGAGGTGGGCGTCGGGGCCTTGTTCGGTGAAGACCTCCCGGGCGGCCCGGATGATCTTTTCCGCGTTGCGGGCGGCGTCGGCGCGCAGCAGTCGGGGGGAGTCGAGGGCCATTGCGGCAGCCTATCCAAGGGGCGGCGCAACGGCGTCGGACGGCCGGGGCGCGTGGTGGCGTGCCCCGGCCGGTAGGGAAGAGCCGTTGTCGGCCGAAGGCGTTGCGGAGAGGTGGCCGGCGATCTCGCCCGGCTGCGGATGGACGGGGCCTGGCGGCGGATGCGGCGGGCGCGGGCGAGGACCGAGGCGGTGAAGGCTGGCTCCTCCTTTCCGTGGTGTGAGCCTCCCGGCTCCGGAACGCTGCTGAGGAGAGGACGCCGAGGCCCGCGAGTGCGCGCTGCCGACGGCACCGCGCGGCGACAGCGGTCGAGTGGCCCCGTGTGGTGCGTCCCTCACGTGGCCCGCTCCTCGGTGGGCGGCGATGGCGGCAGGTTCGTGTGGGGTGGCGGTCATGGCGAGGTGGGCGGTGGTGCCAGGGCAGGTACCACGTCGGTGAAGTCGTGGATGAGCCGGGAATGGCGGGTGGCGGGCCAGGCCAGGCAGACCTGCCCCGGGCCGAGGCCCTCGACTGGCCGGGCGACGACGTCGGGGCGTGTGTAGAAGGTCGCAGTGGACAGCGGGATCACGCAGATGCCCGCGCCGACGGCGACCAGTTCGAGCTTTTCCTCGACGCTGTGGATGGGTGGAACGTCGGAGCGTTCGCCGGTGCGCAGTTCCTGCGCGATGTCGCGCCACTCCGGTACGGCGTCCGGGTCCTGGAGGAGGTGCTCGCCCGCAAGGTCGGCGACGGTGAGGGCCGGCCCGCCGGCCAGCGGATGGTCGGTCGGCAGCACCACGACGCGCGGTTCGCTGAACAGCGGCAGTACGCGCAGCCCCTTCTGATCGATCGGCAGACGCACGATGCTGACGTCGGCCCGTCCGTCGCGCAGGACCTCGACCTGGTCCTCCCAGCCGGTGCGCAGTAGCCGGACGTCGAGTCCGGGATGGCGGGCGGTGAGCGCCCGCACGGCGGGGGTGACGGTGATACCGGGCATAAAGCCGACGGTGAAGACCCGTGTGGCGGTGGCGGCGGCGGTGACCCGGCGGACCATGGCCTCGGCCGCCGCGAGGAGCGGGCCCACCTCGTCGAGGAGCTGGGCTCCGGCGGGCGTGAGGACGGTGCCCCTGCGGTCGCGGCGCAAGAGCGTGACGCCCAGGTCGTTCTCCAACGCGCGCACTTGGCGGGAGAGGGCCGGCTGGGCGATGTGCAGTCGCTCGGCGGCGCGGCCGAAGTGCAGTTCCTCGGCGACCGCCGCGAAGTACCGCAGTTTCCGCAGGTCGATGTCCATACCGTTGCCGTGTCCCGTCCTGATCGGTGTCCGTACGCCTCGTGATACCCCATTGGATCCAGCGGGGTGCCGCTCCCGACGGCAGCTCCCCCGGTCGGCGAGGGGACCGGCCACCGGGGGCGTGGATCAGCCCTGGGCGAGGACGGTCAGCGGGTCGGTGTGCTTCGGGGTCCAGCCGAGCTGGTCGCGGGCGCGCGCCGGGGTGAGTCGCTGGTCCAGGGCGAAGGCGTCGGCGAAGGCGCCCATGGCCGCGCGTGCCTCCTCCAGAGTGATGGAGACGGTCTTGCCGCCGAGACCCGCTCCTCGGCTGATGGCTTCGGCGCACTCCCGGGCCGTGGGATCGACTCCTCCGACGCCGGCGTAGACGGCGCCGGGCCGGGCGCGCAGCGTGGCCGCGTACAGTTCCGCGAGGTCGTCGACGTGGACCAGAGCCCAGTGTTGCGAGCCGTCTCCGATGTAGGCGATGGCGCCCGCCACCATGCCCGGACGGGTGAAGAAGGCATCGATGAGCCGGTTGTCGCCGCCGTACAGCAGACCGGGCCGGACCACGACGGGACGACCTCCGCGCGCGGCGCGGGCGAGGACGGCATCCTCGACGGGGCGGCGCCAGGCGACGAGGGCCGGTGGATCCCACGGGGCGTCCTCGTCGACGACGCCGTTGGTGTCGCCGTAGACCCAGGTACCGCTGGTGTGCACGTAGGGGCCGGCGCCGATGCCGTCCTGCATCGCGGTGGCGGCGGCGAGGTCCTCCGCGCCGGTGGCCGCCTGGGCGAGGTGAATGACGGCTTCGGCCTGCGCCGCCGCCTCATTGAGCACGCCCAGGTCGGCCAGGCTGCCCGTGACCGGATCCGCCCCGTGCGTCCGTACGGTCCGGGCAGCGTGCTCGTTGCGGGCCAGGGCGCGCACGGTGTGGCCGTGCCGTGTCAGCGCGTCGATGGTCGCCTTGCCGATGTAGCCGGAACCGCCGGTGACGAAGACCCTCATGACGTTGTTCCTCTCGTTTCGGGATCGCTTTCAGCCTGCGGCGGCGCCGGCACCGGTGTCCAAGACCTGTTCCGGCGCCTGTGATGCCGTCCGGGCATCACGGTCGAGGAGGCGGTCAAGCCGCCCTGCGAGCGCCCCCGCCATGAGCGGCGGAGGGGCGGGACAAGCGCGACCGCGATCGGCAGTCCTGCGAACGGCGGGGCGGGAGGCGGCCGGCCGCGGTGACGACGCCGGCCGGGTGGATGGGTGGTGGTGACTGCGCCACAAGCGGTCGTCCCGCGAAGGCATCACAGCGCACGGAACTGGTCTTGGACGTGGCCCGCGGGCCACCCGCAGGGTGGAGGCGGGGGGAGACGACCGGGCAGGAGCTGTGTCCTGATCGCCGGAGGTACAGCGCCGACAGTCGACCTCCTCGAACGGAAAGGCTGAGCGAGAGCATGCGACACGACATCGAGTTCGACGCCGAGGGCGTCACGCTGCGCGGTTGGTTCTACGAGCCGGAGCAGGGCACCGCTCCGGCCCCGTGCGTGGTCATGGCGCACGGCTGGTCCGCCACCCGCAGGATGTACCTGGACCGTTTCGCCGAGGTGTTCGCCGCCGCCGGTCTGGCCGTCGTGGTGTGGGACAACCGCGGCTTCGGCGACTCGGACGCAGCTCCGGGGAAGCCCCGCTACGAGATCGACCCCTGGGAGCAGATCCGCGACTACCAGCACGCCGTCACGTATGCCCAGAACCGCCCCGAGGTCGACCCGGACCGCATCGGCGTGTGGGGCAGCAGCTTCTCCGGCGGACACGCGTTCGTCGTCGCCGCGATCGACCAGCGGGTCAAGGCGGTCAGCGGGCAGGCTCCCTTCATCAGCGGACGCGCCACCTTCGCCAACGTCGCCCGAGAGAACAACCGGGTCGTCAACCCCTCGATCTTCTCCGACGACCGGAGGGCCCGAGCGGCCGGCCACTCTCCCGTCATGATCCCCGTGATCGGCGAGGACCCCGCACAGGTGACCGGCATCCCCACCCCGGACGCCCACGCCTGGTTCACCGACGCCCACGAACGGCTCGCCCCCGAATGGCACAGCGAAGTCACCCTGCGCAGCCTGGAGTTGCTCCGGGGCTACGAGCCCGGCTCCTACCTGCCGCTGATCACACCGACGCCGCTGCTCGTGATCGTCGGCCAGGACGACAGCCTGACCGGCGGCAATCTGGCCGCCGCCGCCTTCCAGACGGCCGCCGAGCCGAAGAAGATCGTGTTCGTACCCGGCGGTCACTTCGCGGCCTACACCGGTCACGGATTCGACATCGCCGCCACCGCCGCCCGCGACTGGTTCGCCGAGCACCTATGAACCGGCCCGCCGCACCCCCTCCGTGGCTCAGGCGTCCAATGGTCGTGGTCGCTCGCCGAACCCCGGATAGAGCGCGTCCGGCTGTTCGTCCACGAGGACGACTCCCGCGCCGAGGCCATGTACGTGAGGGCGGGCTTCAGGCACTCGGGCGTGGCGCTGCCCGTGCCCGGTGACGACACGTGCCGGGGGATCGGGCTGACAGCGCCCAGAAGTTGGACCGGAACCGCTTGACGTGCGCCGACCGGGGGCAGGCACGGAGGCACGGCATCGCGCGTTGAGTCACGGATGAAACCGCCACCGGCCTTCGGAGATGACGTCTACTTTGTCGTCGCTGACGCGAACAGCCGTGTCGTCGTCGATGAAGTAGATCGGGAAGTCCGCCCGCTCGACGATGCGGTCAGCCCAGGCGTCATCCCGTTCCGGGAAGTCCGGCGAGTACAGGTGTGGCTTCAGGTACCAGTCGAAGAGACCGAAGGGCGGCTCCACCGTCGTAGCGCCGAGCACGTGCAGGTCCGCAGCATCCCCGATGACGTCGGCGGAATGTTCGGTGAGATTCCGGCTGAAGATCATCGATCCGGCACTCACCCCCACATAGACCCGGCTCTCCAGCACTTCCAGGAAGCCCTCGGCCAGACCGTTGCCGGTGATGCTGCGCGCGAGATGGTAGTGACTGCCGCCCTCGACGTAAACGACATCGGCGTGCAACAGCCGGTCAAGCACCATCTGCCGAGGCAGGCCGTTCAGCTCCAGGACGTCGAACTCCCGCCAGCCGAGACCGTGCAGTCGGCTCATATCCGCGACGAACCACCCGTGGTCACCGGGCTCGGCGACGGATGCCGTGGGCACGTACACGATGTTCGCCGACCCGAACGGCTTTCCCAGCAGGTCCCGCAGCGCGTCCCGCAGCGTCGCGTTACGCAGGCCGCTCGCCGTCAACAGAAGCTTCACCGGGCGAGCCAATCACGGCTGCCAGGCGCGCGCAATCCACTGGGCGTTCGTCACCGCCGCCATCCCTGCTGAACCGAGCGGCTGGCTCGGCCACCCCTGCTGCGCAACGCCCCCCGGCCCGGACCGACTCCCGGCGCACCCGTCCCGCGGCGGCCGGCCCGCCCCCATCCGCATACCTCACACAACATCGGATACAGCCGCCACAGCGAGCCCGCCAGGCGATTCGGGACAGGTCACCCTGACGAGCCGAAGTCGGTAACTACCCGGCCTTGCGGGATGTCCGGATGTCCGGTTCGCTGGGACCCCTCGGAGGAGGCCTCCGGCCCGTCCGTGCGCTGCTGCCGGCCGTGCAGCCGCAGGTGGGAGGCGGCGATCAGGACCCAGACCACCAGGATCGCCGTCCCGATCGAGTTCAGCAGGAACGGGAAGACGGTCCGCGGCCGCAGCGGGCTGAGCAGCACCGACACGAAGCCGAACGCGGCCGAGGCGAGCACGGCGCGGCCGGTCCCGGCCGGGGCGCCGGCCGCGTCGGCCGAGCCGTCGCCGCCGCGTCCACAGTTGTAACGCCGGGCAACGACTCCAGCCCGCCTCCAGGTCCGGCCGGGCGGCCCGCTGCGTCTTCACCCAGCGCCCGGGCTGCCCGCCCTCGTACACCGTGTCCTCGGGCAGGGTGGTCCAGTTGATCAGGCTGTCGGAGTCCAGTCACCACAACGGTCGACCGTCAGTGGGGGACACAGCCCGGCGTCCGTGACGGCGGTCCAGAGCGCGCGCTCGACGACCAGCCGGCGCAGCATGCGCAGTTCGCGGGGGGCGTTCCAGCCGAGCACGCCGACCACCACTCCTCGGTGGCCGTAGGCGGCGGTGAAGTGGCCGTTGGACGGGTCGCCGGAGAGGATGCGCAGGTCCGCGTCGGGCGGGAAGATGCCGTACGCCTGGATCCTGGTGTCGTACTGGTCGGTCCAGAAGTAGGGCACGGGGGCGAACGGGGTGGCGTCGCCGAGCAGGTTGCCGGCCGCGGCGACGGCCTGTTCGGTGGCGTTCATCCGGTGCTCCAGCCGGATGCGGGTGCCGAAGTGGGGGTTGTGCCAGGAGGCGACGTCGCCGGCGGCGTAGATGCCGGGTGCGGCCCGGCACCACGCGTCGCACACCACCCCGTTCCCCAGGCGCAGGCCCGAGCCGGTCAGCCAGCCGGTCGCGGGGGTCGCGCCGACGGCCAGGACGACGAGGTCGGTCGGCAGCGTGGTGCCGTCGCCGAGCTCGACCCCGGTCACCCGGCCGTCTGCGCTGCGCAGCCGGCGCACCGGGACCCCGCAGCGCAGACGGGTCCCTTGGGCGCGGTGCAGGTCGGCGACGAGGGCGCCGATGCGCTCGCCGAACGGGCGGCGCACCGGGACGGGCTCCGGCTCGACCACGGTCACCTCCAGGCCCATGGCCCGGGCTGCCGCCGCGACTTCGGTGCCGAGGAAGCCGGCGCCCACCACGACCACCCGGGGCGCGGCGAGCAGCGCGGCTCGCAGGGCGAGCGCATCGTCGAGCGTGCGCAGGACGTGCACCCCGGCCAGATCGGTGCCGGGCAGGCGCCGGGGGGTCACCCCGGTGGCGATGACCAGACGGTCGAAGCGGATGTTCTCGCCGCAGCCCAGCCGTACCCGGTGCCCCGCGGCGTCGAGGGCGGTGGCGGGCTGTCCGAGGTGCAGGTCGGCCTCCAAGCGCGCGAGCTCGTGCGGGGAGCGCAGGACGGCTCGCTCGGCGGGCCAATCACCCGTCAGGATCCGCTTGGACAGCGGTGGCCGGTCGT
Organism: Kitasatospora sp. NPDC088264; assembly: GCF_040685715.1. Lineage (NCBI taxonomy): Bacteria > Bacillati > Actinomycetota > Actinomycetes > Kitasatosporales > Streptomycetaceae > Kitasatospora > Kitasatospora sp. NPDC088264. The sequence goes on along the minus strand of NZ_JBFBIR010000077.1, from coordinate 14,070 downwards.
AGGGCGGGTGGGGCTCGTCGCCGATCAGGGTGAGGTGGCCGTCCCAGCCCCGGCGGCGGAGGGTTTCGGCCGCGGTCAGGCCCGCGGCCGAGGCCCCGACGATGACGATCCGCTTCACTGTTCGCCCTCCTGTTCCTCCTGTTCCGCTTTCTCCTGTTCCGCCACCCAGATCGCCTGGGCCGGGCAGAGGACGGCGGCCTGCCGGATGTCGCCCATCAGGTGGTCGGGCGGGGTCTCGGTGAGCAGGACGACGATGCCGTCCTCCTCACGCTGGTCGAACACCTCGGGCGCGGTCAGTACGCACTGGCCGGAGGCGACGCACTTGTGCTGGTCGACGATGACTTTCATCGGAATCCTCCTTGTCCGCACGGCACTTGTCCGCACGGCACTCGTCCGCACGGTACTCGTCCGCGCTCACCAGGTGACGGGCAGCGCGTAGACGCCATAGACGTTCCCGTCGTGCTTGAACGGGATCCGGTCCGGATCGACCGCGAGCCGCAAGGCGGGGACGCGGCGGTAGAGGGTGCCGTAGACGACCTGAAGCTCGACCCGGGCCAGCGGCTGGCCCAGGCACTGGTGGACGCCGAAGCCGAAGGCCACGTGGTGGCGGGGGTTGCGGGCGACGTCGAGCCGGTCGGGGTCGGGGAAGGCGGCGGGGTCGCGGTTGCCGATGTCGTTGGCGAGGACGACGCCTTCGCCGGCGTGGATGGTGACCCCGCCGATCTCGATGTCGGCCAGGGCCACGCGGCGCCGTCCGCTGTGCACGATGGTCAGGTAGCGCAGGAGTTCCTCGACCGTCGAGGCGATCAGCTTCGGATCGTCGCTCTCGCGCAGCCGGGCCAGCTGGTCGGGGTGTTGCAGCAGGGCCAGGGTGCCCAGCGCGATCATGTTCGCGGTGGTCTCGTGCCCGGCGATCAGCAGCAGTATCCCCATGTTGGCCGCCTCGTGCCGGGAGAGTTCGCCGCCCCTGACCCGCTCGGCGAGGGCGGAGAGCAGGTCGTCGGTCGGGTGAGCGAGCTTGTCGCCGATCAGCCGGTCCAGGTAGTCGGTCAGCTGCTGGGTGGCAGCCCGTGCCTGCTCCGGGGTCGTGGTGCGCTTGACGAGGAGCCTGCTGTTGGCCTGGAAGAAGTCGTGGTCGGCGTAGGGGACGCCGAGCAGCGCGCAGATCACCAGTGAGGGCACCGGCAGCGCGAACGCCTGGACCAGGTCCACCGGCTTGGGCCCGGCGAGCATGGCGTCGATCAGGTCGTCGACGATCTTCTGAACGGTCGGCCGCAGTGCCTCCACCTGCTTGATGGCGAAGGTCGCGGTGACCATCCGGCGCAGCCGGGCGTGTTCCGGATCGTCCATGGTGATGAAGGTCCGTGACTGCCTGCGGCGCTCCTTCGTGGCCGGGCTCTGGTGGGGGTAGTGCGGGTGGGCGCTCTCCGAGCTGATCCGCGGATCGGCCAGCAGGGTCCGCACGTCCTCGTAGCGGGTGACCAGCCACGGGGTGCTGCCGTCCCACAGCCGCACCCGGCTGATCGGGGCCTGCTCCTGCAGGGTGTGCAGGGTCGGCGGTGGGTCGAACGGGCAGCCGGCTGCCCGGGTCATGGGGTAGTCCGGTACCTCCGCCGGCGGGACGTCGGTGCCGGATGCCGAGATGGTGCTCATGGTTCTCCGCCCTTTCGGAAGTCCGATAGGAGGGCAGGTGGCGGGATCGGGGCCCGGCGCGCGCGGGGCGCGAGACGGGGCAGCGGAGCAGGTCCTGCCGCCTGCGGGAGGAGATGTCGAAGAGGGTGCCCCGAGGGTTCAGGAAGCCGTTCCGCCACGGGTGGTGCGGGGCGACGGGACTTCCCGGAGCAGCTGGCGGACGATGGGCAAGGCCGCGTGCATGGCCTCGCTCAGCGCTTGCACGTCCTGATCGGGCAGCGCGGTCAGCAGGCCGGCCACCCGGGTTCGCTGCGCGCGGTGGCGCTCGGCCAGCAGCTCGTGCCCGGCATCCGTGATGGCGACGAGGCAGACACGCCCGTCCTCGGGATCCGCCATCCGCGACGCCAGGCCCTGGCGTTCCAGTCGTTGTACCAGCGCGGTCATCGACGGTTGGGCGATGCCCTCCGCCGCTGCCAGCGCGGTCAGCCGGATCGGACCCTCCCGCTCCAGCCGGCCGAGCGCCGCGACGGTGGTCAGGCTCATGCCCTGCCGGTCCGACAGGAGATGCCTGACCAGCCCGGTGGCCAGCTCGTTCAGTGCCGCCGCCACCTCCTGGAGACCCTCTTCGGGTGTCCCATCCATACCTCATCTATATCACTCATCTATATTGACTGTCTATATATCTGAGTGATATGGATGGGAAGTGGATCGTTAGGGGTTCTGGTCACAGCCAAGGCGCCACCGCGGCGCCGGAAGAAGGTGATGACCGTGATCCGCACCTACGCCCCGGACATCTCCCCATGGCCGGTTATGGCCCGGCGCTCGCCGCCATCGGGCCACGCCTGGGCCCTGGCGCACCGCCCGGAAGCCGCCGGAGACGCCCGCAAGATCACCCAAGAGGTCCTCGCAGGGTGGCGGGTCGCCGACGATGCGGCCGACTCGGTGCTGCTGACCGTCTCGGAACTCGTCACCAACGCCGTCGAGCACGCCGAACCTCCACTGCACCTCCGACTGAGCCGCGCCCAGGGCGCCCGGCGGGTGCACATCGAAGTCTGCGACGGAGGCCCTGCGGCCGCGCAGGGCGGTTGGGCGGCCAGCTGTACCCGCGGTGAGCACGGCCGCGGGCTGCAGATCATCGACCGGCTCACCGTCGCGCACGGCGACCGCGCGGAGCTCGGACACGCCGTCCACTGGGCCGACGTCGCCACCGCGGCCTGACCGACCGACGTTGGGAGCGGTCCAGGGAGCGGTGGTGGACCTCGGGCGGGAAGTCCAGTGGCGCGCACTCTGCGGTGGGCGCTCTGCGACAACTGCGGCACCGGGTGGGGAGGTAGGCGACAACACGAGCTACCCCGGCAAGCCCCTACCTCCCCGAACGAACTCAGCTCGGCTCGGCTCGGCTCAGCTCAGCTCGGCTTGGCCTGGGCCTCCTTGGCGGACGCCTCCAGCCTGTTCCAGTACTCCTGGTACCAGGCCTCGTCGCCGCCGTCCATGTTGCTGTTGGTCTCCCGCATGCCGGCCTTGCCGTCGATCAGCTCGCGGACGATGTCGGCGTGGCCGGCGTGACGGTTCGTCTCGGCCGTCATGTGCAGCATGATCCGCTGAAGCGTCACGTCGCCGTCGTCGCCCCACCACGCGACGTGGCCCATCGCATCGAGCGGCAGCGCCTCGATCGTCGCGTCCGCGTGCGCCCAGGCGCGGTGGTAGAGGCCGAGGACGTCCTCGCGTGACTCGTCGGCGGGTGCCCACATGTCCGAGTTGGGCTCGGAGCCCTCCTCGTGCCAGGGGAGGGATTCGTTGTGCGGGCGGCCGAACGTCGGGCCGAAGTACCCGAGTTCGACGCTGGCGAGGTGCTTGACGAGGCCGAGGAGGTTGGTGCCGGTCGGCGTCAGGGGGCGCCGGACGTCGTACTCGGACAATCCGTCCAGCTTCCAGATGATGGCTTCGCGGGCCGCCTTGAGGTAGCGGTGCAGGTCGTCTTTGGGGTCGTTGGGCTTCATGGGGCCGAGTCTCGCATCACCTGCCGACAATCCCGATTCGCAGGAAGAGCTCGTTGAGTTCCCGATCCCACAGATCCGTCGGCAGATCATCATTCACACCGATGCTCTCTCCCCGCCGCTGTCACTACATGCGGCGCGGCCACCCGTGGGTGGGACATCCACGTCAAAGCCGACCCACCCACGCCACAGCCCCGCTACGATCACCGCCCCCAGGGCGCTGACCAGGCCACATGGAGAACTCTCACTGGAGTACTGACGGCTCGCCGGTCAGGGCACCGGGACGCGGTACGGCTCCGGGGCCGGCTCGGCCCGGTGGTGGTGGCGGGCCGGGCGGAGCGGCCACCAGAGGGCGCGGCCGAGCAGGGCGGCGACGGCGGGCACCAGGACCAGGGACAGGACGACGGCGGAGAGCAGGATGCCGAGCGTCAGCGCGAAGGCGACCTGTTCGCTGCCCGGGGTGGCGGCGAGGGTCGCGAAGGAACCGGCCAGGACCAGGCCGGCCGTGGCGATGGCGGGCGTGGTGTGCCGTACGGCGCGGGCGACGGCGGCGCGGGGCGGGCCGGGGCGCTGCATCTCCTCGCGGATCCGGTCGGTGATGAGGATGTTGTAGTCGGTGCCCAGCGCCACGACGAACAGGAACAGCACCAGCGGGAGGGTGAAGCTGACGCCCGGTTCGCCCAGCCCGTGCTGGAACAGCAGGGTCGCGGCGCCGAGGGTGGCGGCGAAGCCGAGCCCGACAGAGAGCATCAGGACCAGCGGGGCGAGCAGGCTGCGCAGGAGCAGCAGCAGGATCAGGGCGATCAGGGCGGCCGCGACCGGGAAGACAATCGCCAGGTCGTGGTCGACGGCGGTGGAGATGTCGGCGAAGATCGCCGCCGTGCCGCCCACGTGGGCGCTGGTCCCGGCGGGTGTGTGGGCGGCGACCGCAGCGCGGACCGGGCCGGAGGCCAGGTCGCGGGCGCGCCGGCTCTGCGGGTCTGCGGTCAGGTAGAGGTCGATCCGGGCGGCGCGCCGGTCCCCGTTGAGGACGGTGCCGCCCGTCATGCCGACGCCATCGACCTGGGTGAGGGCGTGGGAGAGGCCGTCGAGCCGGCCGGGGGTGAGGGTGGTGCCGTCCGTGGTGACGACGTAGACGCTCGTCGGGTCGGAGACGCCGGCCGGCAGGGTGCGGGAGATCTCGGCGGCGGTGGCGGCGGCCGGGGTCCGGTCGCCGGCGCCGCCGAGGCCGTAGTCCATCCGGATCCCGGTCATCCCGGCGGCCAGCGCGCCGAGCAGGGCGAGGGCGGCGAGCAGCATGGGCAGTGGCCGCCGGGCGACGAGCGTGCCGAAGCGGGCGGCGAAGCCCTCGCCCGGCTGGCGACGCAGGCTGCGGGAGGGCCAGAACATGCCGCGGCCGCAGGCGGCGAGCAGGGCGGGCATCATGGTGAGACTGCCCAGCAGCATGACCAGGACGGCGACGGCGATGGCCGGGCCGAGCGAGCGGAACTGACCGAAGCTGGCCACGCCGAGGGTGGCGAAGGCGGCGACGATGGTCAGCGCGGCCGAGGTGATCGCGGTGCCCACCCGGGCGGTCACCTGGGCGGCGGCTTCGCGGGCGGGCTGCTCGGGCCGGGCCCGCAGGTGCTCACGGAAACGGAAGAGCAGGAAGAGCAGGTAGTCGACGCCGATGCCGAGCAGGACCACGGAGACCAGCCCGGGGGTGCCGGCGTCGAGCTTGAGGCCGGTCAGCGTCGCGGCGACGGCCACGGCTCCGCCGGCCACGCTGCCGATCATGGCGACGGCGAGCAGCGGCAGCAGGGCCGCCGCCACGCTGCGGAACACCAGCACGTTGAGCAGGACGATCAGCCCCATGACGAGCGCGCTGCCGACCGTCGCGGCGGTGCGGTGGGAGTCGGCGGTGTCCACGGCGTCGGCCAGTCCCCCGGTGAACCCGGTGCGCATCCCGGCGTCGGCGAACTGGGCCCGGGTGGCGTCCCGGAACGCCCGGTAGACGCCTTGGACGCCCTCGTCCGCGGCGTTGCCGGTCAGTTCGACGGAGAGCAGTTCGAAGCCGCGGTCGGGTGCCACCATGGCCGGGGCGACCCGGGGGGTCTGGGACCGGTCGGGGACGAGGAAGGCCGGCTCGTCGTCCTTCCTGGGCATGACGACCCGGCGCTGGGCGAGCTTCGCCGCCTCGGCCTCGACCCGCTGCTGGTCGGCGGCGGTGAGCGCCCGGCCGTCGGTCCTGGCGACCAGCACCGTGACCGTGGTGGCGTCGGGCTTCATCCCGAAGTTCTCCTCGGCGATCCGCAGCGCGGCGGCCGAGTCGTAGCTCTTGGGCAGGAAGTCCCCGGTCTGGGACTGGGTGACGCGGGCGAGCAGCATCGGGCTCAGCAGGGCCATGGAGATTGCCAGCACCACCCAGAGGGTGATCACCTTCCACGGGTTCCTGGTGGAGTATCCGGTCAGTGCGCGGATCACGGTTTCCTCCGGCGGTGGACGCGAGCGTCCGCAAGGTCGGTCTCGGCTCCGGGGGTTCCCGGCCGGGTTCCAGACCATCACCCGGGGTGGGCCGCGGACGTCCCTGCGACGGACGATCCGCACCGGGGCCCCTGCTCCTCGGCCGGGCCCGGACCCGGGACCGTGGTCCTGGTCCGGGCCCCCGTGATCGGCCGTGGGGACCATGCCGGGGCGGGGTGGGCCAATGCCAGAATGGTTCATCGGGCCTGTTCAGAGCCTGTGCAGGGTCTGAAACAGGGTCTGATCGGGGTCTGATCGGGGCCTGATCGGGCTCGTCAGGGCTTGTCAGGGCTCATCGGTGAGGCGCGGCGCGGGCCGGGCACGGAGGGGGAACGGACATGGGCGGTCATCAGCGCCCCGCGATGGACGCGGCACTCGGGGCGGACCCGCCGCACCCGGCGCACCGGGCGAGCGGGAGCCCGGGGCCCGGCGGGGTGGCGGACGCGCCGCCGGAGACCGACGGCGCGCCGTGGACCCACACCGACGCGCTGGTGGCCGCCGGCGCCTGCACGCTCGACCTGCTCAACTACCTGCTCTTCAGCGAGATGGACGGGGTACGCCGGGTGACCCCGCCGGGCCTGCTCCTCGTCGCGCTGTCGGCCCTGCCGCTGCTCGTCCGGCGCCGCCACCCGGTGCCGGCGCTCGCCGTGGTCCTGGTCGTCGAGTCCGCGATCGACCTGTCCACACCGGCGAGCACCCACTTCGGCGCCGTCCTGATGGTCAGCCTGTACTCGGTCGCCCGGGCCCGCCCCGCCCCGGTGGCGGCGGCCGCCGCGGCGGTGACGACGGTGCTGACCACGCTGAGCCAGAGCCACCTGCGCGTCCCCTCCTGGCAGGCGCTCGCCGGCACCTCCTGCTCCACCCTGCTCGTGGCCGGCGTCGGCCTCGCCGTGGCGCGCTGGCAGCGGGAGGTCGCGGCCAACCGCAAACTGCTGGCCGACCGCGCGGTGGCCGACGAACGCCGCCGCATCGCACGGGAGTTGCACGACATCGTGGCGCACCACATCACCACCATGCAGCTGATGGCCGGCGGCGCCCGGGCCAACCTCACCCACCCGGAGGTGGTCCGGGACGCCCTGGTCACCCTGGAGTCCTCCGGGCGACTGGCCCTGCGGGAGATGCGCCAGCTCCTGGACGTCCTGCGGGCCGGCGACGAACCGGACACCGCCCCGCCCTCGCCCCAGCCCGGGGCCGAGGACCTCGGCCGACTGGTGGACGAGTCCCGGGTGGCCGGCCTGCCGACCGACTTCGGCGTCCACGGGCCCCGCCGCCCGCTGCCGCCCACCGTCGGCCTGACCGTGTTCCGGATCGTCCAGGAGGGCCTCACCAACGCCCGCAAGCACGCCGGGCCCGCCCGCGCGACCGTCACCCTGACGTACGGTCCGGACCGGGTCACCGTCGAGGTGCGCGACGACGGGGGCACGGCGGGCACGGGCGGCGCCGCACCGCAGGAGGCGGCGCCGGCCGGCGGCCGGAGCGGGTACGGCCTGATCGGCATGCGCGAGCGCGTCGCCCTGCACGGCGGCACCCTGCGGACCGGACCACGTCCGGAGGGCGGCTTCGCCGTCCTGGCCGACCTGCCACTGGCCCCGGAGGAGACGGCCGACGCGGCCGTCCAGCACGGAACGGCGACGGCCCGGTGAGGTCGAACGACGGCGGCCCGGTGGGCGCGGTGGCACCGGGCCGCCGGGTCCTCATCGCCGACGACCAGCCGCTGGTGCGGCGCGGCCTGCCCCTGATCCTCTCCCCGACCCGTCCTTCGAGGTGGTGGGCGAGGCCGAGAACGGGGAGCAGGCCGTCACCGCCGCCCGCCTGCTGCGCCCCGACGTCGTGGTGATGGACATCCGGATGCCCGTGCTCGACGGGGTCGGCGCGACCCGGGAGCCGGCCCGCACCCTCCCTTTCTGCCGAGTCCTCGCCCTCAGCACCTTCGACATGGACGAGTACGTGGTGGCCGCGCTGCGCGCCGGCGCCAACGGGTTCCTGCCCAAGGACGTCCCGCCGGAGGGACTGGGCGCGGCGATCCGCACCGTCCACGCCGGCGAGGCTAGGACGCTTCCGCCGACTGCTGGAACAGTCCGGTGTCGGCTATGTCCTGGCAGTGCCCAAGTCCCAGTTCAGCGTGGGCTGTCCACGTATCGACCGGCTGTTCTCCCAGGCCCCGGCCGAGGCCTGGCAGCGGATCTCGTGCGGGGACGGTGCCAAGGGACCGTGTATCTACGACTGGGCGGCCATCCGGCTGCCCGCGGTGGCGGAGTTCGGCTACCAGGGCGAGGTCCAGGCTCGCCAGCGGTGGGCACTGGCCCGCCGCAGTCTGAGCAGGCCCGACGAGATCGCCTACTACCTCGCCTACTCGCAACTCGAAACGAATGTTGAGCAGTTGGTGCGAATTGCCGGGACGCGCTGGGCGATCGAGGAGTGCTTCCAGGCTGCGAAGAACGAATGCGGCCTGGATCAGTACGAGGTCCGTCGCTACACCGGCTTGATGCGGCGCATCACCCTGGCCATGCTCGCCCACGCCTTCCTGGCCGCGATGGCGGCGGCATCAAAGGGGGCTGCAGAAACGGTTCCCGCGCCTTGGTGGACCTCACCACCGAGCACGCCGCCCGGCTGCTCGACTCCCTCGGCCCCGACCCCACGGCCGGGCCGGTCGGTGGCCACCTGAGCGGCGAGTCGGCCGAGGCTAGCGCCGCCGGTCGGTCGTGGCGGGCGGAGCGAAGCCCAGTGCGGCCAGGATCGGCAGGTTCGAGGTCAGCTGGTGCGCCGGCAGCTCCGCGTAGATCTCGTGCGCGGAGTCCCAGGCCTGACGTGAGCGCTGCTCGCACCCCAGCGCCCGGTGGGCGGCGGCCAGTCCCGCCAAGGCGTGGGCCCGCTGGGCGGGATAGCCCGTCAGACGGCTGCTCACGGCGAGGGACCGTTCGTAGTGCCCGACCGCCTCCTCCGGCCGCCCGAGGGCGTGCTGCGCCGCCGCCAGGGTGTTGAGCAGAGAGCAGTCCATCGGCCCGTTCCGCTGGGCCCTGGGCCGGGCGAGCACGCGGCTCGCGTGGTCCGATGCTTCCTGGTAGCGGCCCAGGAGCAGGTAGGTCGGGGCCAGGCTGGTACGGCAGAGGTCGGCCGTCCAGTCATCGGTCTCCGGGCCGTCGGCCGTCAGCCGGTCGAGGGCCCGCTCGTAGTACTCCCCGGCGTCGGCGTAGCGGCCCGTGAAGTAGTGGTAAGCGCCGAGGTAGGCCAGCGCCCGGCCCTCGGTGCACCGGTCGCCGGCGTCGTGGGCGAGGACCCTGGCCCGCTGGAACGTCCGCCGGGACAGGGTGAGTTCGCCCAGGGCGCCCCAGACGTGGCCCAGATCGTTGAGGCCGTGCGCCTGGGCGCTCAGGTCGCCCAGGCGGCGGGCGGCAGCCACGGCCGTCCGGCCCAGGGCCACCCCTTCGGTCTGCGGCGAGGTGCGGTGGAGGTAGCTCCACAGCAGCGCGGGCAGTTTCCAGGCCGTTTCGTCGTGCCCCCGCTCGTAGGCGTGGTGGGCGGTGGCGAGCAGGTTCGCCCGCTGGTCGTCGCACCAGCGGGTGGCCTGTTCGGGGCCGGTGAGGTCGGCCACCCGCAGGCCCTCGGGCGGCGGGCCGAGCGGGACCTGCCGCCGCCCGGGGGTCAGCACCCGGGCAGCGGTGTGCGCGTGGTGCAGGCACCACGCGTGCCAGCGCTCGAGCAGCTCCCGCTGTTCCTCCGGGCTCTCCTCGCGGGTGCCCAGCTCGGCCGCGAAGAGCTTCAGCAGGTCGTGGAAGCGGTAGCGGCCCAGTGACGGCTCGGCGAGCAGATGGGCGGTGGTCAGGCGGCCGAGGAGCCGTTCGCACCCGTCGACGGCGGCCGCGGACAGGGTGGCGGCTACGGGGGCGCTGATGTCCACCCCCGGGAACAGGCCGAGCCGGCGGAACAGACGCCGGGCGGCGGGGTCGAGCGCCCGGTAGGACAGGCCGAAGGCCGACCGCAGGGAGGAGCGGTCGTCACCTCCGGCCTCCAGGGCGCCCAGGCGGTCGGTGGAGGAGGCCAGCTCGTCGGCGAAGGCGGCGAGATCACGCTGAGGCCGGTCGCGCAGCTGGGCCGCGGCGATGCCGAGTGCCAGCGGGAGGTGCCCGCAGGCGTCGAGCAGCCGGGCACCGGCCTGCCGCTGCGCCTCGGCGGCGCCGACGCCCAGGACACGGGCGAGCAGCGACTGTCCCTCGGCGGGGGTGAAGCCGTCGAGTCCGACCCGGTGGGCGCCCTCGCGGGCGACGAGCCCGGTGAGACGGTCCCGGCTGGTGATCACGACGGCGCAGCCGCTGCCGCCCGGTAGCAGTGGCCTGACGTGCTCCGGGCCGGCGGCGTCGTCGAGGACGACGAGCATCCGCCGCTCCGCCAGCAGTGACCGGTAGAGCGCGGACGCCTCGTCCAGCTGGGCCGGTATCGACTCGGCCGGCACGCCCAGCGCGCGCAGGAACGCCGCCAGCACCCCGTGCGGGGAGCGGGGGCCGGCGGCGGACCAGCCCCGCAGGTCCGCGAAGAGCCGTCCGTCGGGGAACCGCTCCCGCGTGAGGTGGGCCCAGTGCAGCGCCAGCACGGACTTCCCGACTCCGGCGGCACCCGTGATCACGGCGCACGGTGTCGCCGTTGGGCGGGCGCCGGGCTCTCCGGTGGTCAGCACCCGGTCCAGTACGAGCAGTTCGGGGGCGCGGCCGACGAACACGGAGAGGCCGGAAGGGAGCTGCTCGGGTCGCGGGTCCGCTGGGGGCACTGTAGGGGCGACACCGGTGCTCGGGGCGGTCCGGTCCGGACGGGCGGTCGGTGCCGGACAGGGGAGGAGGAGGGCCCGTTGGAGGGCCTGGGCCTCAGGTGTCGGGTCCAGCCCCAGGTCCTCGGAGAGCCGGGAGGCATGGCGCCGGTAGGCCTCGAGCCCGTCGCTGTGTCGGCCGGAGCGGTGCAGGGCGGTCAGCAGCTGCCGCACCAGGCGGTCACGGAGCGGGAAATCGGCGACCAGGCCGGTCAGTTCCGCGGCGACCTCGCGATGCCGCCCCGCCTCCAGCTCCAGTTCGTAGAGCCGCTCCAGCACGGCCATCCGCTGCTCCTCCAGGCCGGCCGCGAGGGCGGCGAAGGCCAGGCCGGGCAACCCGTCCAGCGCGGGGCCGCGCCACAGCTCCAGGGCTTCGCGCAGCCGGGGGACGGCCTGGGCCGCGTCCAGGTCCTCTGCCGCCGCGGCCCGGGAGGCGAACAGGCGGTGGTCCACCTGGGCGTCGTCCGCCACCAGCCGGTATCCCGCGCCGTCGGTCACGATGGGGGAGGCCGGACCCGTGCCGAGCGCGCGGCGCAGCAGGCCGACCATGTTGCGGATCTGGCGGTCCGCCGTGGCCGGAGGGTCCTGGTCCCAGACCTCGTCGACCAGCCGGGGGAGCGGGACGGTCCGGTTCGAGTGCGCCACGAGCATCGCCAGCAGACTCCGCTGACGGCGTCCGCCCAACCGTACGGGAGCGGCCCCGGCTCGCACCTCCAGGGACCCCAGGATCCTGAACTCCATTTCCCCCCATCGGCGATATTGAGACAACTCACCCGGGAGGCAGCGGTATTGACGAAGCGTCACTCCGTGCGCCCCGGGCGTGTCGCCTGAACTGTCACGTGCCGGCACACGGCAGCGCGCGTCACGATAGAGCAGTGATCAGATCATGCCAGAATCGTGCAGCCGATTGAGAGTGTTGCCGTGCACCGGCCGAAAGGCGCCGGTCTTCGACCCAGGAGTTGATCAACCATGGCACACTCCCTCAAGCGCATCGGATCCGTCCTCGCGGCGACGGCGATCGCACTGTCCTTGTCCGGCGCGGCCACGGCCGTCGCTCAACCCACGACGGCCGGAGACTCGACCCGGCACTGCGTGGTGAACGCGCAGGGCGGCCAGGCACAGTGCTTCGGCACCTACCGGGAGGCCATCAGCTACGCCACCGGCGGGCGGGTCGCCGACGCTCCGCCGACCGCCGCCGAGGCCGCCCGCGACAGCACGTTCGCCAAGGAACTGAACAGCCCGGCCGGCCTCTCCGACCTGGTGGTCCTGGGGACGATCTACCAGGACTTCTTCTTCGGGGGCCAATCGGTGACCTTCACCGGCCCGCACGCGTGCTACAACGGGAACGCCGCCGACTACTCCTTCGACATCCCCGCCCCGCTCCAGGACCACGTCTACTCGGTGCGCCCGTACGCCAACTGCTGGTTCAACCTGTTCACCGGATTCCAGGCCACCGGCTACGAGAGCCCCAGCTACAAGGGTGAGACCGTCTCGGTGGACGAGGCCTGGCGCACCCACGCCAAGTCGTTGACGCTCGGCTGAGCCACGCTCCCGGCACCCCCACTCCGCCCCACTCGGAGGGTCCCCTCCCCGGCAACCTCGGCAACCTCGGCAACCTCGGCAACCTCGGTAGCCGCGGGGGCACAGCCGGGGCAGGGGCGCATGACCGGCCAGCGGCATCTGTCACGCTTCGTCACTGGCGATGACGGACAGAGCCGTTGGTGCAGATCCCGGTCATGAGGGGCTGGTGGATCGACGGGCCCTGGTAGGGGCGTGTTCGCGACCGGTCACCAGGTGATCAGGACGTAGCTGTCGCCCCCGCGGGATCCGGAGGCGTTCCGGGCGTTGGCGCCGGCGGCGCCGGACTTGTCGTCGGGGCCAGGCGGGTTCTCGCCGCCGGTGCCGCCGCCCGGTGCCGCCGGTCGAGGCGCGGCCGTGTTCGAGCTTCAGGGTGAAGGCGCGTCAGACGAGTTCTGCAGGTCGTTGGTGGCTCCGGCCCTTGTGGCGAGGGAGGCGGGAAGCCGGGGCAGTGTCGCTGTCGAGGTGGGGCCGCCAGCGGGTTGAGTCCGGCGAAGGAGAGCGCCGGAACATCCGGGCAGGCCGGAACGGGCCTGGCCGGTTCCGGCCTGCCCAAGGTCCTTTCGAGGCTCCTGACCGGTGGTGAGACTGGTGACCGCCGCCAGGGAGCACCTGCCCGGGGCAGCACACCGGACCAGGTGTCACCGACCGCTGCTCCTGCAGGACAGCCGTCACGGCCCGGTGTGTGCCGAGCACCACGCACGGCCGATCCCACCCCTCTCTCCCCGCTGGAGCACCGTCATGCCCTCGAAGACGTCCAAGCTGCTGCGCGTCACGCTCGCCGCAGCGGACATAGGCTGACCCAACTACCAACCGGAGGAGCGTCACACCGTGGGACCGACCGTCGACAGGCCAGCGCCGCAGGTTACCGTCGCAGACATCCGTACCCTTTTGGACTCTTCCGCTGAGCTCCCCGTTCTGTACATCAACTACGGTCCTGGCAGCGGGGGCACCGAAGCGGAGTTGGACGTGTGGGCCGCAGGCCTGGTCTACCAGGCGGACATCGTCCTCACCCGCGCGACCGCTGTGGACCTGCTCGGCGAGGAACCCAACAGCGAGACCATCGCGGCGTTCCTGCCGAAGGTTCAGCAGGCTGTGGACCAGATGATCTCGGTCCGAGGCATGTGAAGCCGACCTGCTGCTTGAGGACCGTCTCATCCGGCCGTAGACCCGGCACCATGCCGCCTCCCCGGTCTGCGGCGATCAGCTCCCCGCCGCCCCCGTCCGCTGCCCGCGCTGCCGGGCCCTCCCCGCGGTCCAGGCCGTGCCCCTGGCGGTTTTGGTGCCCGGCCTGGCTGCCGTCACCTGGATAAGCATGGAAAGGGCCGCACGTTCGCCGAGTACGCCAAGGAAGCCAAGAAGCTCTTCTCGGATCCAAGGACCTCCCGTCGCGAAGTTCGGCTGAAGAACGGGGACATGGGGTTTCAGATAGACGGCGGCCTCATGGGCGGTCAAGGAGCTGGGATGAGCCCTAGGCAGTGTCGTCAAAGGTCAGGCCCACATGAGGAGTGAGGCGAGGGTGGCGGCGGCTTGGTAGGACACGGCGGTCTTGTCGAACCTGGT
>NZ_JBFBIR010000076.1:0-33059 GCF_040685715.1 Kitasatospora sp. NPDC088264 | reverse complement strand
CCGCGCCCCGCCCGCCGGGGGGGCGGCGCGGCGGGGGGGCGGCGGCGCGCCGCCGCCGATTTCACGGGAGGCCGTTCATGCGGTTAGACTCGTGAAACTGCTCGGCGAGGGATGCCGTGTGCCTGCTTGCCGGGTGCCCGCTCCGTGATCGACGCGCTGCCGGTGTCGGATTTCCGTCCGTCGGCAGAGGCCGTTACCGCCGAGTGACCCCCGAACGTACTGAGGGTGTGGCCCCGGCGGTTTTTCGCGTTGCCTGCACCCCCGCGCCAGTCTTCCCGAGGAGTGCAGTCGTGTCCGAGATCCGCATCGCCGCTGAGACCCGTTCCGAGTTCGGCAAGGGTGCCGCCCGTCGCGCCCGCCGTGCCGGCTTCGTCCCCGGTGTCGTCTACGGCCACGGCCACGCCCCGGTTCACCTGAACCTGCCGAGCCACGACCTGATGATGGCGCTCAAGACCCCGAACGCCCTGCTGGTCGTGCCGATCGAGGGCAAGGACGAGTACGTGCTGCCCAAGGCCGTGCAGCGCGAGGCCATCAAGCGCACCATCGAGCACGTCGACCTGCTGCTGGTCAAGCGCGGCGAGAAGGTCACCGTCGAGATCCCGGTCCTCACCGAGGGCGAGCTGGCCCCCGGCGGCAACCTGCTGGAGCACGTCCTCAACGCGCTGCCGATCGAGGCCGAGGCCACCCACCTGCCCGAGTCGGTCACCGTCTCGGTCGAGGGCCTGGAGTCCGGTGCCTCCATCCTCGCCAAGGACATCGCCCTGCCGGCCGGCGTCACCCTGGCCGTCGACGCCGACGCCGTCGTGCTGCAGGTCATCGGTGCCCAGGCCGCCCCGGCCGAGGCCGCCGAGGCCGAGGGCGCCGAGGCCTGAGCCTCGCCCCACCAGCTGTGACCGCTGCCCCGGTCGCTCCCCTCGGAGCGGCCGGGGCAGCGGTGTGTCCGGGAAGATGACGTAGAGCGCGCACAGGAGGAGAGAGGGCATGGCGGACGAGTACGAGGGCCCCTGGCTGGTGGTGGGGCTGGGCAACCCGGGCGAGCAGTACGCCCGGAACCGGCACAACATCGGGTTCATGGTGGTGGACCTGCTGGCGCAGCGGATGGGCGCGAAGTTCAAGGCGCACAAGAGCCGGGCGCAGGTGGCCGAAGGACGGCTGTCCGGCCGCCGGGTGGTGCTGGCCAAGCCGATGTCGTTCATGAACCTCTCCGGCGGGCCGGTGACGGCGCTGCGGGACTTCTACAAGGCGCCGGCCTCGGCGCTGGTCGCCGTCCACGACGAGCTGGACATCGACTACGCGGCGCTGCGCCTCAAGCTGGGCGGCGGGGACAACGGCCACAACGGGCTGAAGTCGATCACCAAGTCGCTGGGGCCGGACTACTACCGGGTGCGGTGCGGGATCGGTCGGCCGCCGGGCCGGATGGAGGTCGCGGACTTCGTGCTGAAGGACTTCTCCGGCGCCGAGCGCAAGGAACTGGAGTGGTTCGTGGACCGCTCGGCGGACGCGGTGGAGGCGCTGCTGTCCGAGGGGTTGGAGCGGGCGCAGGGCACCTACAACTCCTGACGCTCCATCAAGTCCGGGAGTGGTGTTACGCAACAGTCGTACAACGCTTGACGGTCCAAACCTGAATCCGTGTGAGAACCCTGTGCGGGATCGGATAGCGTCGGCCTGGTACGCGAACGAGTCCTGGGGAGTTCTCGATGCGGGGTTTTCGTCCGGTCCGCCGACTGCGGCGGCTCCGGGTGGTCCGACTGAAGCAGTTCGGACGGCGGGTCGGCACGGCCGGTGCGCTGGGGGCGGCCGGGGTGCTGCTCTCGGGCGGCGCGGTGGCGCACGCGGACGCGGTGGCCGAGCCGGATCCGGGCGTCTCCGCGGATCCCGCGGCGGCGCAGTTCGGGCCGCTGCTCGGTGACTCGATGGGCACGGACGCCGGGCTGCTGGCGGTCGGTGGCGGCCTGGTGGTCGCGGCCGGCGGCGCCGCGCTGTGGCTGAAGCGCCGGCGCGCGGGCGAGCCGGGCGAGTAGGCCGTGTCCGGGGCCTGGCCGCCCGGGCGATGAGCACGACACCGGGCCGGTGCCCACGGGCGCCGGCCCTTTCGCGTGCCCCGAACCCTTCCGGTACGGGACGGGGCCGCCGCCCACCCCGGAGGGCGGACGGCGGCCCCGTCCCGTACGCGCGGTGGCGTCAGCCGGTGTTGCGCAGGCCGGCGGCGATGCCGTTGACGGTCAGCAGCAGCGCGCGGGCGCGCAGCGGGTCCTCGTGGCGGCCGGTGGCGACCTCATCGCGCTGGCGGCGCAGCAGCGCGACCTGGAGGTAGGAGATCGGGTCGAGGTAGGCGTCGCGGACGGTGAAGGTCTGCTTGAGCACCGGGTTGTGCTCCAGCAGTTCGCCCTCGCCGGTGAGCCGGAGCACCTCGCGCAGGGTGAGGTCGTGCTCGGCGACGATCTGGTCGAAGACGTGGTGCAGTTCGGCGGGCACCAGCTGCTCGACGTAGTGGCGGGCGATCCGCAGGTCGGTCTTGGCCAGCGTCATGGCGACGTTGGACAGGAAGTTGCGGAAGAAGTGCCACTGGCCGTGCATCTCGTCGAGCACGCCGCCGAGGCCGGCCGCGCGGGCGGCGGCGAGGCCGGAGCCGACGCCGTACCATCCGGGGACGATCTGGCGGGACTGGGTCCAGCCGAAGACCCACGGGATGGCCCGCAGGCCGTCGAGGCCGGCGCCGGAGTCGGGGCGGCGGGACGGGCGGGAGCCCAGGTGCAGCGAGGCGAGCTGGTCGACCGGGGTGGCGGCGAAGAAGTACTTCGGCAGGTCGTCCTGCTCGACCAGGGCGCGGTAGGCGGTGTGGGCGGCCGCGGAGACCTGGTCCATCGCGGCGTCCCAGCGGGCCAGTTCCTCGGGGGCCTGGCGCGGGGCGGTGTGCAGCGCGGAGGCGGAGAGGGTGGCGGAGATGGTCAGCTCCAGGTTCTCCCGGGCGAGGGAGGGGAGCAGGTACTTGTCGGAGATGACCTCGCCCTGCTCGGTGACCTTGATCTCGCCCTCCAGGGTGCCCCAGGGCTGGGCCAGGATGGCCTCGTGGGAGGGGCCGCCGCCGCGGCCGACGGTGCCGCCGCGGCCGTGGAACAGGCGCAGCCTGATGCCGTAGCGGTGGGCGACGTCGCGCAGCCGGCGCTGGGCGCGGTGGATCTCCCACTGGGAGGTGGTGATGCCGCCGAACTTGGAGGAGTCGGAGTAGCCGAGCATGACCTCCTGGACGTCGCCGCGCAGCGAGACGAGCAGCCGGTAGGAGGGGTCGGACAGCATCTCGTCGAGGATGAGGTCGGCCTTCTGGAGTTCCTCGGTGGTCTCCAGCAGCGGCACGATGCCGATCTTGGCGATGCCGCCGTGCAGGTCGATCAGGCCGGCCTCGCGGGCCAGGACGGTGGCGGCGAAGACGTCGTCGGCGCCCTGGCACATGGAGATGATGTAGCTCTCGACGATCTCGTCGCCGAAGCGCTCGAAGCCCTCGCGGATGGTGTTGAAGACGCCGAGGGTCTTGGTGCCGGCGGCGTCCAGCGGGGCCGGGGTGGGGGCGAGCGGGCGGCGCGAGCGGAGCTCCTTGGCGAGCAGCTTCTGCCGGTACTCGCGGGGCATGTCGGCGTAGCGCCAGGCCTCCTCGCCGAGGCGGTCGAAGAGCTGGCCGAGGGCGTGGTGGTGGGCCTCGGCGTGCTCGCGGACGTCCATGGTGGCGAGCTGGAGGCCGAAGGCCTCGATGGTGCGGATGGCGCGGGCGAGGCGGCCGTCGGCGATCAGCTCGCCGCGGTGGGAGCGCAGGGAGTCCTGGATGAGCCGCAGGTCGGTGATCAGCTCGCGGGTGCCGAGGTAGTCGCGGCCCTCGACGTGCGGGGTGCCCTGGGCGAGCCGCTCGCGGGTGTTCTCCAGCTTGAGCCGGACGCAGGTGGCCTTGAGGCGGTAGGGCTCCTCGGCGTTCATCCGCTTGTAGCGGGGGCTGAGCTCGGGGAGCTGGTGCAGGTCGGTGTTGAGCGAGGCGAGCAGTTCGACCGAGGCGCCGGCCAGCCGCTCGGAGGTGGAGAGGGTGCTGCGCAGGTCGTCGACGGCGGCCAGGGCGTCCTTGATGCCGTACTCGTGCTGGAGGTTGAGGACGTCCCAGGTGACCTGCGGGGTCACGTTGGGGTTGCCGTCGCGGTCGCCGCCGATCCAGGTGCCGAAGGTGAGCGGGCGGACGCCGTCGGGCAGGGTCAGGCCGACCCGGCCGAGCTCCTCGTGCAGTTCCTCCAGGACCTGGGGGACGGCGTCGCGGTAGAGCTCGTCCAGGTAGTAGACGGCGTTGCGGGCCTCGTCGGTGGGCTCGGGGCGGGCGATGCGCAGCTCGTCGGTCTGCCAGAGCAGGTCGATGACCTCGGCGAGGCGGCGGTCGGCCTGGCGGCGGGCGCTGCTGGTGCGGGCCGGGTCGGCCTGGGAGAGGCCGGCGGCGATCTCCTCGCGGTGGATGCGGTCGAGGAGTTCGCCGATGCGGCGCAGCTTGTTGAGGACGCTGCGGCGGGCGGCCTCGGTGGGGTGGGCGGTGAAGACCGGCCGGACCGCGAGGTGGGCCAGGGTGTTCTCGAGGTGCTTGGGGTCGGCCTCGGCGAGCTGGTCGGCGGTCTGGGCGAGCAGCGAGCCCTCCCGGGCGCGGCGGGTGGCGAACTCGCGGCCGCGGTGCACCTGTTCGGTGACGTTGGCGAGGTGGAAGTAGGTGGAGAAGGCCCGGACCAGCTTGGCGGCGGTGTCCAGGTCGATGTCGGAGAGGAGTTCGGCGGTGGCCTCGCCGTCGGTGCGGCTGAGCAGGCGGACCTGTTCGACCAGGCCCAGTAGCTGGGGGCCTTCCTGGCGGACCAGCGTCTCGCCGAGCAGGTCGCCGAGGCGGCGGATGTCCGCACGCAGGGCCGCGTTGTCGGCAACTGGGCCGGTGGCGTGGACATTGGGGCTGTCCGCCGGGGTGGGGACCGGAGCGGTCACGGCTGGCTCCCTGTGGTGGTGGGGTTCGGCAACGGCTCATCGTCACAGGTCCGCCCGCGTGTGGCGGGTGTGACGCGTGCGGACCGCGCTGTCCGACGCGACCAGCATAGGTGTCGGGGCGGTCGCTGTCCGCGAGGTGGCCGGATGGCGGACAGTGACGTCGCAGGCCGCATGTGGTCTGGACCACTTGAGGGTGCGGCGAGGTGTCGGGGGCAATCCCGGTGGGGAGGGGAGGGGGTTGCCGCTTAGGCTGTCGGCCATGAGCAAGTCGCCTGGGGAGCGCGCGCAGGTCCGGTCGTTCTGGTGGTGGGAGCGGCCTCGCAGCGCCTTCCTGGACATCGGGCTGGCGGTGCTCGCCGCGCTGGAGTGCGCGCTCAGCGCGATCGCCTTCCTCTCCGGCCGGGTGCACCTGGACGCCGCCGGGGTGGCCGGCATCTCGCTGCTCGGCGTGGTGGCGGGCGGTTCGCTGGTGCTGCGCCGCCGCTGGCCGGCCGTACCGGTGCTGGTGACCCTGGTGGCGATGCCGGGGATGCTCGGCGTCCTGCTGCTGGTGGTGTCGCTGTACACGCTGGCGGCGACCTGGGAGTGGCCCACCCGGCGCTGGCGGGTGGTGGCGCTGTCCGCACTGGCCTTCGCCGAGACCGTCGCCGTGATGATGGTGTCGATGCTGACGCCCGGCGACACGGCGGTGGAGCAGCCGCCGCTCTGGGGCCAGGTGCTGATCGCGGTGCTGGTCTCCGTCGGCCTGACCGTCCCGCCGGTGGTCACCGGACTGTACGTGGGCGCGCGGCGGCGGCTGATCGACTCGCTCAAGGACCGCGCGCACGGCCTGGAGACCGAACTGGACCTGCTGGCCGAGCAGGCCCAGGAGCGCGCCCGCCGGGCCCGGCTGGAGGAGCGCACCCGGATCGCCCGGGAGATGCACGACGTGGTGGCGCACCGGGTGTCCCTGATGGTGGTGCACGCCGGGGCGCTGGAACGGATCGTCGCCAAGGACCCGGAGAAGGCCGCGCAGAGCGCCAAGCTGATGGGCGAGGTCGGGCGGCAGGCGCTGAACGAGCTGCGGGAGATCCTCGGCGTGCTGCGGATGGACGACGAGCGCCAGCCGGAGCCGGACTCGCTGGCCGGGCTGCCCCGGCTGGTCGACCAGTCCCGGGCGGCCGGCATGGCGGTGACGCTGACCGTCAGCGGCAGTCGGCAGGAGTTCACCGGCGAGGCCGAGCAGACCGCCTACCGCGTCGTCCAGGAGGGTCTGACCAACGCGCACAAGCACGCGGGCGGCGCACAGGTGTCCGTCCTGCTCGCGTACGCGCCCAACGGGGTGCGGGTGAGCGTGGTGAACGCCTGCCCGGGCGGCGGCGGGGGCGCGGCGAAGCTGCCCAGCGGCGGCAACGGACTGGTCGGGATGCGGGAGCGGGTGATCGCGCTGGGCGGCACCTTCTCCTCCGGGCCGGAGGCGGACGGCGGGTTCCGGGTCGAGGCGGTGCTGCCGTCCCGGCTGGCGGTCCGGGCCGAACGGCTGCGGTGACGCGCCGCCAGGCCCGGCCCGGCGGTCAGGGCGCGTCGGCGGACCGCCCCGGGGCCCGCCGGGCCGCCGTCAGGATCCGTCGGCGGTGCGCAGCCGCTCCGGGGCGGTGCCCAGGACCAGGGTGGTGACGGCCTGGTCGATGCCGTGCCCGAGGAACCACTCGCCGGTGTGGTCCAGGCTGTAGACCCGGCCCTCCTCGTCGACGGCCAGCAGCGCCTGCCCGTACGCCTCCTCGCCGAGCGGGGCGAGCTGGGTGCCCAGGGCGCGGCCGAGGTCGAGCAGGGTGCGCGGCTGGTGCAGCCCGCACAGCGGGTCGATCAGGAACGGGGTGCGGGCCAGCTGGCGGCCCGGGCCGGCCAGGTCGAAGGCGAGGCCGCCGAACTCGGCCCAGGCCTCCACCGCCGCCGGGAACACCGCGTGCCGCAGGCCGGACGGCCCGCCGTACCCGACCAGGGCGTCGGCCCACTCCTCGGCCTGCCGTATCTGCCAGCGGCCGGGGTGCCAGCCGGCCGCCTTGAGCTCGGCGGCGACGTTGGCGGGGAAGCGCGGGCGAACCCGCCCGGCGGGGGCGGCGGACAGGGTGGCCGGCGGTGGCGGGGGCGGGCTGGGCGGGTTCAGGGCGGACTCCAGGGCTCGGGGACAGGGGGCGTACGAGGGCGCGGTCAGGGCGCGGGCGGCCCGACGGCGACGCTCTGCACGGTGAAGTGCTCCAGCATCGGCGCGCAGGAACGGCACGGCGGGGCGTGGGTGCCGTGCGCCGGGTCGCCCTCCTCCCGGATGCGAACGGTCGTCATCCGGGAGCCCTTGAGCGCCTTGCGGGCCTCGTGCAGGGTCATCGGCTTGCGGGCGGCGCGCTTGGAGCGCCGGCCGTCGACCGCGGCCAGGTGCTGGGAGAGCAGGACGGCCTCCGGGCAGCGGCCGGTGAACCGCTCGCGCGCCTCGACGGGCAGCGTGTCCAGGAACTCGCCGACCAGCGGGTGCAGGACCGGCCGTCGGGCGTCCTTGTCCCCGGCCAGGGTGTGCACCTCGCCGCCCTTGAGCGACAGGGCGGCGGCGACGGCGGGCAGCAGGCTGTCGCGGTGGTGGCGCAGCACGGGCGGGCCCGCGGGCTCACCGGTGGTCATGCGTCGTCCTCCTCCTCTGTTCCCGCTGACGGAAGGACCGGTGGGACGGTCCGGGGCAAGCCTGTCAAACGACACCGACATCCGCACAACCGGGGTGCGGGGGCGGACGAACGACCGTGCGGGACCGGCCGGGCCGTCACCCGATCCTCGCCGGACCGGGGCCGGATCCGCACACCGTCGTCACGACTTGTCCGCCGATTTCCCGAAACCACCCCCGGGCCGGGGGCACGGCCGGTACCGTTCCGGCAGCGAGGCCGAAGGGGATCCGGCCGACCGTCCGCGGACGCGCGGACGGGCCCGGACCCGGTGCCCGTGCCGGACGTTGGGGCCGCCGGGGTGGGCCCGCGCCCGCCCTGGCGGCGGAGCGAAGGGGCTCGTGGATGACGTCGGAGCAGCCCGGTCGGAACGGACCACGGCAGCGGTCGGGGGCCTGGGACGCGCAGGCCGCCAACCAGGCGCCCGGCGGGCACGTGCCCACGCCGGGCGAACCGCCCCGGCCGGCGCCGGAACGCCCGGTGGGCCTCGCCGTGGTCGGGGCCGGCTACTGGGGCCCGAAGCTGGTCCGCAACGCGCAGGACACCCCGGCGCTGCGGCTGCACTGGCTGTGCGACCTGGACGAGGCCAAGGCCCGTACCGTGCTGGGGGAGTACAGCACCGTCCGGGCGACCGGCTCCTACCGGCGGGTGCTCGACGACGAACGGGTCGGGGCCGTCGCGGTGGCCACGCCCGCGGCCGCGCACTACCGGCTGGTGCGGGCCGCGCTGGAGGCCGGCAAGCACGTGCTGGTGGAGAAGCCGATCACCACCTCCGCCGCCGAGGCCGCCGAACTCGTCGACCTGGCCGAGCGCAGCGGGCTGGTGCTGATGTGCGACCACACCTTCTGCTACACCCCGGTGGTGCGCCGGATCCGCGAGCTGGTGCACGGCGGCGAGATCGGCGACGTCCAGTTCTTCGACTCGGTGCGGATCAACCTCGGCCTGGTGCAGCCCGACGTGGACGTGCTGTGGGACCTCGCCCCGCACGACCTGTCGATCCTCGACTTCGTGCTGCCGCCCGGCGTCGAACCGGTCGGGGTGTCCGCCCAGGGCGCCGACCCGATCGGCGCCGGCCGGGCCTGCGTGGCGTACCTGACGGTCCGGCTGAGCAACGGCGCGCTGGCCCACTGCCACGTCAACTGGCTCTCCCCGACGAAGGTCCGCACCACGCTGATCGGCGGCTCCCGGCGCACCCTGGTCTGGGACGACCTCAACCCGCAGGCCCGGCTGGCCGTGCACGACCGCGGCGTCGACCTCACCCCGCCCGACCAGCTGACCGACGCGATCCGGCACCGGGCGCTGATCTCCTACCGGGTCGGCGAGATGGTCGCGCCCGCGCTGGTCGAGCAGGAGGCGCTGCGCAACGTGATGGCCGAGTTCGCCGCCGCGATCACCGAGCGCCGGGCCCCGCTCACCGACGGCCGGGCCGGGGTGCGGGTGCTCCAGCTGCTGGAGGCGGCCTCGCTCAGCCTCGAACTCGGCGGTGCCACCGTCCCGGTGGGGTCCGGGGACCGGGCGGCCACCCGGTGAGCGCCGGCATCCCGCCGGTCGACCCGATCCCGCTGGTCGACCTGGCGGCCGCGCACGCCGAGGTCGCGGCCGAGGTCCGGGCCGGCTTCGACCGGGTGCTCGCCTCCGGCGGCTACGTCAAGGGCCCCGAAGTGGACGGCTTCGAGCGGGAGTACGCCGACTTCACCGGCGCCCGGCACTGCGTGGGCGCCGGCAACGGCACCGACGCCCTCGAACTCGCCCTGCGCGCCCTCGACCTGCCGCCCGGCGGCGGCGTCGTGCTGCCCGCCAACACCTTCGTCGCCACCGCCGGGGCCGTACAGCGGGCCGGGCTGCGCCCGGTACTGGTCGACGCCGACCCGGCGCACCTGCTGATCGACCCCGAGCGGGCCGCCGGGGCGCTGCCCGGCGCGGTCGCGCTGCTGCCCGTCCACCTGAACGGCCAGCTCGCCCCGATGGGGCCGCTGCTGGAGCTGGCCGACGGACGGCCGGTGGTGGAGGACGCGGCGCAGTCCCAGGGCGCCCGGCAGCACGGGCGCACCGGCTACGGGCGGATCGCGGCCACCAGTTTCTACCCGGGCAAGAACCTCGGCGGCTACGGCGACGCCGGGGCGGTGCTCACCGACGACGACGAACTCGCCACCGCCGTCCGGCTGATCGGCGACCACGGCGCGCGCGAGAAGTACCGGCACGAGCGGTTCGGCTTCAACTCCCGGATGGACGCGCTGCAGGCCGTCGTGCTGCGGGCCAAGCTGCGCCGGCTGCCCGCCTGGAACGCCGCCCGCCGGGCCGCCGCCGCCCGCTACGACGCCCTGCTCGGCGGCCTCGACGGCCTGACCCTGCCGCGTACCGCGCCCGGCAACGAGCACGTCTGGCACCTGTACGCGGTGCGGATCGGCCCCGGCCGGGACCGCGACGCCGTCCTCGCCGCGCTGCGCGCCGCCGGGATCGGCGCCGGGGTGCACTACCCCGTCCCGGTCCACCTCCAGCCCGCGTTCCGTCACCTCGGCCACCGCGCGGGGGCGTTCCCGGTCGCCGAACGGGCCGCCCGCGAACTGCTCAGCCTGCCGCTGCACCCGCATCTCACCGAGGCGCAGCAGACCAGGGTCGCCGGGGTGCTGGCCGGGGCGCTCGGGCAGCGGCTCTGACGGTTCCCCTTCTCCCGGGCGGGGGCCCGGGCCCGGAGACGACCCCCTACGCTGGTGTCCAGCAAGCGCTTCGAGAATTTGCAGCAGCCAGTGGGGGCTCCCAGATGACGACAGGTCGGCCCGGCGTCGCCGCCGCACCGAACGCGGCGTACGCAGGTCAGGTGGTGCAGTTCCCGGACCCGGTCCGCGCGGAGCGACACCCCGCCGGGGTCCGGGTGGACGAGTACGGCTACCCGGACTTCGGCCCGTACGCCGCCGCCGCGGCCGAGGTCGCCGACCCGCCGGACGGCTTCGGCGTGGACGAGCTGCGGCTGACCGACTACGTGTCGGCCAACGCCGCGCTGTTCACCCAGGGCCACCCGCTCTGGGCCGACCTGGACACCGCCGTCGCCACCCCGCCCGGCTGGACCTGGCACCACGCGGTCGGCCGGGCCGCCCCCGGCTGGCGGCGGATGGAGCTCGTCCCGGTGGAGGTCAAGGCGCTGCTGCGGCACCACGCCGGCCTGGCCACCTCCGCCGCCGACCACACCCGCCGCGGCACCCGCCCGTTGCAGGAGCGCCGGCCCGTGCACTTCTCGCTGGCCAAGGACGGCGGCGACCCGATCGGCGTCCCCGAGGACCTGGTGCAGCGCGCCGAGGAGCGCCTCGGCTACCGGCTGCCCGGCGCCTACCGCACCTTCCTCAAGCTGGGCGGCGGCCGCGCCCCGGTCGGGGTGGCGCTGGACACCGAGCTCGGCATGCTGCTCGACCAGCCCTTCCTCACCCTCAGCGAGGAGTACGGCACCCAGGACGTCGTGTACGCCAACAAGTGCCTGCGCGACCACCTCACCAAGGACTACCTGGGCGTCGCCTACGCGCAGGGCGGCATCGTCGCGCTCAAGGTGCGCGGCGACCGGGCCGGCTCGGTCTGGTTCCACCTGTACGACGACGCCCGCGACACCGGCGCGCCGGAGGCCCCGGAGGACCGCTGCGCCCGGCTGCTGCTGCCCTGCGGCGAGGACTTCGACGCGTTCCTGCTGCGGCTGGCCGGCAGCCCGCCGGAGCTGGAGACGGTCGCGGAGCTGATGGTGGACGGCGGGTTCGCCCGGGCCGTCCCGGTGGACTGACGTGGCCGCGGCGGTGGAACGAGCGGGGACGACGAGGATGAGGGCAGGGGTGAACCGGGCGTGGTGACGTACGCGCAGGCGCAGGAGCTCGCCGAGGAGTGGATCAACGGCGGGGTGCCGCAGCCGCGGCAGCGCGAGGTACGGGTCCGGGAGTTCGACCTGGGCTTCGTCTGCTGGGCGGTGGCCCCCGGGGACGGGACGGCGGGGCCGTCGGGGGCGGGGGACGGGTCGGCCGGCGAGGCGCGACTGGTGATCGCCCGGGACTCCGGCGCGACCACGCTCTGGCCCGCGCTGCCCGTCAACGAGGTGGTCCGGCAGTACGAGGAGGCGTACGGGCGGCCGGTCGCGGCCAACCCGGCGGGGGCGGCGAAGCCCGCGCCAGGGCCGGTCGAGGCGACGTCCTTCCTGCTCAGCCCGCCGCAGTGGCTGCAGGAGGCGGGGGCCGCGGCGATCGCGGCGGAGGCGGAGCGGCTGGGGGGCCAGGGGGCTCCGGCTGCCGTTGCTCCGGTGGCCGAGCCGCCCGCGCCGGTCGCTGCGGCGCCCGCCGTGCCGTCCGGTCCCGCTGGTTTCGCCGTCCCGCCGCAGGCCCCGGCCCCCGTGCCGGTGCCGCCGGCCGGGGCCGAGGCGGCCACCGTCCTGATGCCCGAGGGGCTGCGGACCACCGGCTCCGACGTGCCCGACGCGCCCGCGCCGGCCGGGGCCGAGGCCGCGACCGTGCTGATGCCGCCGGAGGGTGGCTACGGCATGCCGCCGGTCCCGCCGCCCGCCGCCCAGCCGCCCGCCGTCGTCCCGCTGCCCGTGCCCTCCGCCGTCCCGCCGCCCGCGGCCGTCGAGCCGGCGCCGACGCTGCTCGCGTCGCCGGACACCGTGCCGGGGCTGATGGGCCTGCCGGGTGCGCCGTCCGGGCCGCCCGGCGGGGTGGAGCAGACGCCGACCGTCCTGGCACCGCCCGCCGCCGCCCCGCAGCCGGCCGCGCCGGTGGAGCACGCGCCGACCGTGCTCGCCGCGCCCGGCGGCCTGCCCGGCCTGGGCGGTCCGCCCGCTGCCTCGGCGCCCGGGGCTCCCGCGGCCCCGGCGCCGACTGCGCCGCCGCAGGCCGGGCTCGGCCGCAACCCGGGGTCGGCCCCGCCGCCGCCTCCTCCGGCCGCGCTGCGCGGTGGCGCGTCCGGTCCGGGCGCGCACGGCGTCGCGCTCGGCCGCAGTTCGGCCTCCGCCCCGCCGCCCCCCCCGCCCGCCGGGCTGCGGCACACCCCGGGGGCCGGCGTGCCCGCCGCGGGCCCCGGAGGCCGCGCGGCCGGTTCGACCCCGCCGCCCCCGCCTCCGGCGGGCCTGCGCGGGGCCGTCGCCCCGGCGCCCGCCCCGGTGCCGCCGGCCGCGCCCGCCTCCGGCGCGGCGTACGAGGCGACCCAGCTGGCCGAGGCGGTCGACCCGGCGCTGCTGGGCGCCGTGCCGGCCGACCCGGGCACCCCGCCGTCCGGCGGCCCCGCCGTCCCGCCGCCGCCCGGCGGTCCGGCGGCCCCCGCCGCGCCCGCGGCCGGGTACGGCTACCCGAACGCGGGCGGTGCGGCCCCGGCCGTCCCGCCAGCGCCGGTGCCCGGCGTGCCGCAGGGCGCCGCCGTCCCGCCGGGGGTGCCGGCGGTCGGCCCCGGCTACTTCGCCGCGCTGAGCTACCGGGGCCCGGACGGCTCCGAGCAGAAGCTGCTGCACCGCAGCGAGCCCGGCACCCCGCACCCCGAGTGGAAGATCCTCCAGGACCTGCGGCGGCTGAACGTACCGCCGGAGCAGGTGCTGGAGCTCTACACCGAGCTGGAGTCGTGCGACCTGCCGGGCGGCTACTGCAACCGCATGATCGCCGCGTCCTGGCCGAACGTCCGGCTCACCCACACCGCCGCCTACGGCCGCGACCACGCGTCCCGGCAGGCCGGCATGGCCGAGCTGCTCGACCACCTGGACGAGCTGCACCAGCTGGCCTCCGGGGCCCAGCGGGTCCGCCCGTCCCGGGTGCCGCTGCCCGCGCCGGGGACGGTCCAGCCGCTGCCGCCGCCCCCGCCGCAGCAGCTCGCCCAGGAGCTCGGGGCGGCCTTCGGCCAGAACGTGTTCCGCTACGAGCAGCGCGCGGTCTCCCGTCAGGGCGTGCCCGAGCCGGTGTCGCAGGCCCTGGTGTGGGCGGGGCTGCCGCGCGACTTCGGCCCGTTTTTCTGGGCGCAGGCGCAGGAGGGTCGGCCGATCCCGACGCTCGCCGAGCTGGCCGCCGAGCGCGGTCTGCCCGCGGCCCCGGACTTCGGCGGCTACCTGGTGCTCGGCAACGACTACGGCCGCCAGCTCTGTGTCCAGTACGGCACCGCGAACGTGGTCGCCGTGGACGTCGACGGAACCGGGCAGCCGCCCCGGTTCGTCAACACGGGTGTACCGGAGTTCGTCCGCGCGATGGCCCTGCTGGGCCGGATGTGGCGGCTGCGGTACGGGCTGACCCCGGACCAGGCCGGTCGCTGGACGACCGACTTCCAGGCGCAGCTCGCCGCGATCGACCCGGCGGCCCTGCAGACGGCGGACACGTGGTGGGCCGTGCTGCTGGAGCAGTTCTGGGACGGCCTGCTGTAGCGGGTCGTCGCGGATCCTCGCAGGTGGGGAGGGGTCGTTCCGGTGTTTGGAACGACCCCTCCGGCATGCCGTCCCGGCTGTGCCTCGTTGGGGTTTCGCCCGGATCTGCGCAAAATAGGTCAAGAGGATGGGTCTTTTCGTCCGGTCCTCGACGTATTCCGGTCCGCCAGGCGTCCGATTTCGGCCCTGGCCGCCGAACCGGTTCCGGATCCGTCCGTTCCGTCCGATCATGGGCTCCGCAGCCCGCGACATGAGGGGAAGAGCCCATGAGCGACGCCGTCCCCGAGTACGGCTTCACCTCTGCCCGGCGCGGTTACGCGCCCGAGCAGGTCGACCGAGCCCTCACCGCCCTCACCGCTCAGCGCGACGAGGCGTGGGAGCGGCTGAGCGTCCTCGGCGCCGGGCTCCGGCAGATGGAGGCCCGGCTGGCCGACATCCGCCGGGCCGCCGAGGACGCCCCGGAGCCCGACTACGAGGTGCTCAGTGAGCAGGCCGCCGGACTGGCGGTGATGGCCCAGAACGAGGCGCGCGCCGTCCGGGAGAAGGCCGAGCGCTTCTCGGAGGATCTCCGGGACGAGGTCTACGAGGCCGGCCAGGCCCTCGGCCACGCCGCCAAGGAGTACGCCGCCACCACCCGCTCCGAGGCCGACCAGGCCGCCCGGCGCACCGACGAGCGCACCCGCGCCGAGGCCGAGGGAATCCGGGCCGAGGCCGACCGGGAGAGCCGCAGCGCCCGGGACGCCGCCACCTCCTACGCCGCCAAGGTGCGGGTGGCCGCCGCCGAGGCCGGCGAGCAGGCCGAGGCCGCGCTCGCCGAACTGCGCCGCAAGGCCGACGAGACCTTCGCCCAGGCCCAGACCAAGGCCGACGCCGAGGACGCCCAGGTCTCCGCGACCGCCGAGCGCCGGGTCAAGGAGGCCGAGCAGCACCGGGAGACCGTGCTCGGCCGGATCAAGCAGCTGGAGACCGACGCCCAGGCCAAGGCCGACCAGCTGATCGAGCAGGCCCGCCGGGAGGCCGAGCGGATCAACGCGGCGAGCGAACGCGAGCAGGGCGAGTTCGACGGCCGTCTGGAGACCGTGCAGAAGCACCTGGACCACATCAAGGCCACGCTGGCCTCGCTCACCGGCGCGGCGGTCGGCGCCATCGAGCCGGAGCGGCTGGCGGCGGCGGTCGCGGGGCCGGTCGCCGACGCGGCGCCGGTGGACGCGGCGCCGGTGGACTCGGAGGCGGTGGACTCGGAGGCGGACACCGGCGAGATCGAGGTGGCCGACCTGCGGAAGGCCGTCGCACCGGCGGCGCGGGAGAAGCCGGTGGCCGGGCCGCGGATGCCGGTGGTGGGCGGGGCCGCCGCCGGGGCCGCGAGCGGTTCCGGTGCGCCCGCCGGCAAGGCGCCCGCCGGGGCGGTGGCGACCGGTCCGGTCGCGCCGGCCGCGGCGCCGTCGAAGCCGGTCGGACCGCCCCGGTCGGCGGAGGCCGACAGGGACGGCGAAGGCGCCGAGAAGGAGCCGCAGGAGGAGACCCGGGTCATCCCGAAGATCGTCATCGTGGACGACGGTGCCGGCTACGCCACCCCGAACACGGTGAGCTACCGGCGCCGCTGACCGCCGCGCCGGCGCCTCCGCCGGCGGCTCGCCCGTGATCAGCCCGGGTGGGCTTCGCGTCCTGGGCCCTGACCGCTCCCACCGGGCGGCCAGGGCCTGCGCGTTGCGGCCGACCAGCCGGCGCCGGCGGCCGGCCGGGACGGCGAACCGAAGAGGAGCGGTACGGCTTCACCGCCGACCAGGGGCACCAGGTGATGACGTACGGCGTCGGCCCGTCCCGCCGGTGGTCGCCGCGCCCGTGGCGGCGGCGGTGGGCCGCAACGCGGCCCGGCAGGGCGGCGGCCATGAGTGAGGCCGAGACCCGTGGCGCCCTCCAGGAAAGGGCGCCACGGTTCCCGGCGCTTGGGCGGGCGCCCCCACCCAGGGTCGCCCGGCCTCGCACCTCCGACCCCCATCGGGGGTGCGACAGTGCCGCCACAGCCATCCCCCACGGTTGGGTGCGGCGGGCACATTCACCATGGTGCGCGATCTCCATGGACAGGCAGTGACAGGAGTATGTCCAGTTCGTGGCAGATCGCGGAGCCGAATCTGACCAGGGGCCGGACGGTTCGTCCACCGGCCGGTCCGGTGTTCCGTCCAGTGGTTCGTCCGCGGTCCGGTCCCGGGCTCCGCCCGGGGGCCGTTCGTCGCCCCGGACGGTGGTTCGTTCCCGCCCGGCCCCGCCGGGCCGTACACCGCGTGCGCGTCCGTGCCGCGGCGTAGGCTGGAGACCCCCGGCCGCTCGGCGTGCCGGGCCGTTCGCGTTGCCCCGGCAGGCCGCTGCCGCCCGGAGGCAGCACCAGCCACGGGACGAAGAAGAGACCCTGATGAGTCTGACCGGACTGCTCGATGTCGTCGCGCGGGACTCGGCCCTCGCCGAGGCCATCGAGGCGGCGACCGCCACCGGAGCCGCGGCCGGCGGCCGCCGCCACCTGGACCTGGTCGGACCGCCCGCCGCCCGGCCGTTCGCCATCGCCGCGCTCGCCCGCTCGCTGGCCGGCCAGGCCGCCGGCGAGCGGGGCCGTCCGGTGCTCGCCGTCACCGCGACCGGCCGGGAGGCCGAGGACCTCGCCGCCTCGCTGCGCTCGCTGCTGCCGCCGGACGCGGTCGCCGAGTACCCGGCCTGGGAGACCCTGCCGCACGAGCGGCTGTCGCCCCGCTCGGACACCGTCGGGCGCCGGCTGGCCGTGCTGCGCCGGATCGTGCACCCGCGGGCGGACGACCCGGCGGCCGGCCCGGTGCAGGTGGTCGTCGCGCCGGTCCGCTCGGTGCTCCAGCCGCAGGTCAAGGGGCTGGCCGAGCTGGAGCCGGTGGCCGTCCAGCGCGGCGAGTCGCACGACCTGGAGGAGGTCGCCCGACGGCTCTCCGCCGCCGCCTACGCGCGTGTCGAACTGGTCGAGAAGCGCGGCGAGTTCGCCGTCCGCGGCGGCATCCTGGACGTCTTCCCGCCGACCGAGGAGCACCCGCTGCGGGTGGAGTTCTGGGGCGACGACGTCGAGGAGATCCGCTACTTCAAGGTCGCCGACCAGCGCTCGCTGGAGATCGCCGAGCACGGCCTGTGGGCGCCGCCCTGCCGTGAGCTGCTGCTCACCGACGAGGTGCGGGCGCGGGCCGCCGAGCTGGCCGCCGAGCACCCCGGGCTGGCCGAGATCCTGGACAAGATCGCCGAGGGCATCGCGGTCGAGGGCATGGAGTCGCTGGCGCCCGTCCTGGTGGACGACATGGAACTGCTGATGGACGTGCTGCCGCTCGGCTCGGTCGCCGTGGTCTGCGACCCCGAGCGGGTCCGGACCCGGGCCGCCGACCTGGTGGCGACCAGCCAGGAGTTCCTGCACGCCTCCTGGGTGGCGGCCGCGGCCGGCGGGGACCGGCCGATCGACCTGGAGACCATCGACGTCTCCGCCGCCTCGCTGCGCTCGCTCGCCGAGGTGCGCGAGCACGCCGCCGAGATCGGCCTGCCCTGGTGGTCGGTCAGCCCGTTCGCGACCAGCGAGTCCACCGTGAACGAGGTCCTGGAGTTCGACGCCAACACGCTCACCCTCGGCATGCACGCCGTCGAGGCCTACCGGGGCGACACCGCCCGGGCGATCGCCGACGCCAAGGAGCGGCTGGCCGCCGACTGGCGCGTCGTGATGGTGACGGAGGGCCACGGGCCCGCCTCCCGGCTCGCCGAGGTGCTCGGCAACGAGGGCATCCCGGCCCGGCTGGTCGCCGACCTCGCCGAGGCGCCCACCCGGGACGTCGTCTACGTCTCCTGCGGCTCGATCGAGCACGGCTTCGTCGACGAGGCCCTGAAGCTGACGGTCATCACCGAGACCGACCTGTCCGGCCAGAAGTCCTCCACCAAGGACATGCGCCGGATGCCGTCCCGGCGCCGCAACGCGATCGACCCGTTGGCCCTGGCCGCCGGCGACTACGTCGTTCACGAGGCGCACGGCGTCGGCCGGTACGTCGAGATGGTGCAGCGCACCGTCCAGGGCGCCACCCGCGAGTACCTGGTGCTGGAGTACGCCCCGGCCAAGCGCGGCCACCCCGGCGACCGGCTGTTCGTGCCGACCGACCAGCTCGACCAGGTCACCAAGTACGTCGGCGGCGAGGCCCCGACGCTGCACCGGCTCGGCGGCGCGGACTGGGCGAAGACCAAGCAGCGGGCCAAGAAGGCGGTCAAGGAGATCGCCGCCGACCTGATCAAGCTGTACTCGGCGCGGATGGCCGCCCCCGGCCACACCTTCGGCCCGGACACCCCCTGGCAGCGCGAGCTGGAGGACGCCTTCCCGTACGCGGAGACGCCGGACCAGCTGACCACCATCGCCGAGGTCAAGTCCGACATGGAGAAGTCCGTCCCGATGGACCGGCTGATCTGCGGCGACGTCGGCTACGGCAAGACCGAGATCGCGGTGCGCGCCGCGTTCAAGGCGGTGCAGGACGGCAAGCAGGTGGCGGTGCTGGTGCCGACCACGCTGCTGGTGCAGCAGCACTTCTCCACCTTCGCCGAGCGGTACGCCAACTTCCCGGTGTCGGTGAAGGCGCTCTCCCGGTTCCAGAGCGACAGCGAGGCCAAGGCCGTGCTGGAGGGCCTGTTCGAGGGCTCGGTGGACGTCGTCATCGGCACCCACCGGCTGTTCTCCTCCGAGACCAGGTTCAAGGACCTCGGCCTGGTCATCGTCGACGAGGAGCAGCGCTTCGGCGTCGAGCACAAGGAGCAGCTGAAGAAGCTGCGCGCCAACGTCGACGTGCTCACCATGTCCGCGACGCCGATCCCGCGCACCCTGGAGATGGCCGTCACCGGCATCCGCGAGATGTCCACCATCACCACCCCGCCGGAGGAGCGGCACCCGGTGCTGACCTTCGTCGGCCCCTACGACGAGAAGCAGATCTCGGCCGCGATCCGGCGTGAACTCCTGCGCGAGGGCCAGGTGTTCTACATCCACAACCGGGTGGAGTCGATCGACAAGGCGGCCGCCCGGCTCAAGGACCTCGTCCCCGAGGCGCGGATCGCCACCGCGCACGGGCAGATGGGGGAGAACCAGCTGGAGAAGGTCGTCGTCGACTTCTGGGAGAAGGAGTTCGACGTCCTGGTGTCGACCACGATCGTGGAGTCCGGCATCGACATCTCCAACGCCAACACCCTGATCGTCGAGCGCGGGGACACCTTCGGCCTCTCCCAGCTGCACCAGCTGCGCGGGCGGGTCGGCCGGGGCCGCGAGCGCGGCTACGCGTACATGCTGTACCCGCCGGAGAAGCCGCTCACCGAGACCGCGCACGAGCGCTTGGCGACCATCGCCCAGCACACCGAGATGGGCGCCGGCATGTACGTGGCGATGAAGGACCTGGAGATCCGCGGCGCCGGCAACCTGCTCGGCGGCGAGCAGTCCGGGCACATCGCGGGCGTCGGCTTCGACCTCTACATGCGGATGGTCGGCGAGGCGGTGGCCGAGTTCCGCGAGTCGCTGGCGAACGGCGGCGAGCCGGAGGAGGAGCCGCTGGAGGTGAAGATCGAGCTGCCGGTCGACGCGCACGTGCCGCACGACTACGCGCCCGGCGAGCGGCTGCGGCTGCAGGCGTACCGCTCGATCGCGGCGGTCAACTCGGAGGCGGACATCCAGCAGGTCCGGGACGAGCTCGTCGACCGCTACGGCAAGCTGCCCGAGCCGGTGGAGAACCTGCTGCTGGTCGCGGCGCTGCGGCTGTACGCCCGGCGGTGCGGCATCGCGGACATCACCCTCCAGGGGGCCAACGTCCGGTTCGGGCCGGTGGAGCTGCGGGAGTCCCAGCAGCTGCGGCTGAACCGGCTCTACCCGCGCAGCCAGGTCAAGGCGGCCGCCCAGCAGCTGCTGGTGCCGCGGCCGAGCCCCGGGCGGATCGGCGGCAAGCCGCTGGTCGGGCGGGAGCTGCTGGGCTGGTGCAGCGAGTTCCTGTCGGCGATGTTCGACGACCTGGCGGGGTCGAAGAAGTAGGACCCCGGCGGGAGGGGCGGGTCCCGTCGGGCCCGTCCCCGCCCCGGGCGGGCGGCGGGTAGGTTCGGGGTGTGACGACGAATGTTCCGGACGCGAAGCTGATCCTGCTGACGACCACCCACCGGGTGGCCCCCGGGTTGCTGGCGTGGCCGGCGTGGGAGGCGCTGCGGTCGGCGGGGCGGGTGCTGGCGGGGGACGCGGGGCATCCGCAGGTGGCGGCGGTGCGGCAGGCCGGGGTGGAGGTCGAGGTCGTGGCGGCGGGGTCGGCACCGGCGCTGGCGCGGCTGCTGACCGGGCAGCCGGGCGGGGCTGGGCCGACGGTGTGGCTGGGCAGCCCGGACGGGGATCCGGGGCTGACGGACGCGCTGGCGCGGCTGGCGGTGGAGCACGCCGGTGAGGTGCCGGAGATCGAGGTGCTGCCGGGGTCGTACGACCTGCCGGGGGCGCGGCTGCTGGACCTGGTGTCGGTGATGGACCGGCTGCGCTCGCCGGGCGGTTGCCCGTGGGACGCCGAGCAGACGCACGAGAGCCTGGTGAAGTACCTGGTCGAGGAGGCGTACGAGCTGGTCGAGGCGATCGAGGAGGGGGACCGGGAGACGCTGCGCGAGGAGTTGGGCGACGTGCTGCTCCAGGTGTTCTTCCACTCCCGGATCGCCGAGGAGCACCCGGCGGAGGCGTTCTCGATCGACGACGTGGCCGGTGACATCGTCGAGAAGCTGATGTACCGGCACCCGCACGTGTTCGGGGACGTCGAGGCGGAGGGCGCCGCCGAGGTGGAGGCGAACTGGGAGCAGCTGAAGGCGGCCGAGAAGGCGGACCGGGAGTCGGTGCTGGACGGCGTGCCGGCCGGGCTGCCGTCGCTGGCGTACGCGGCGAAGCTGGTGTCGCGGGTGCGCCGGGCGGGCTTCGCGGGCGTGCCGGACGAGCCGTACGCGCTGCCGGCGGAGCTGACGGCGCAGTCGGCGGGCCGGCTGCTGCTGGCGGTGGCGCAGCGGGCGTACGACGCCGGGGTGGACGTGGACGCGGCGCTGCGCTCGGCCGCGCGCGGTTACCGGGACGCGGTGCGCGCGGCCGAGGGCCTCGGGCCGGTCGGCGAGTAGCGGGCCCGGGCAGGGCCTCAGGCGGCCGTGGCGGTGTTCTCGATCGGCCGCCGCTGCCGGGGGACGACTTCGCCGATGGCCTCGCCGACGAGGGCGAGGAGTTCGGCGAGGCGTTCGAGGTCGAGGCGGGCGGGCAGTTCGGCGAGCGAGACGATCCGCTCGCCGTCGGGGCCGGCGACGCAGAACAGGTCGATGGGGCCGAGGTGCTTCTCGGCGGTGTCGACGAGGGCGGCGACGTCGCTGGGGCGGCGGATGTCGCCGCCGACGCCGACGACGGGGCAGCCCGGCCGGTCGAGTTCGGTGGCGAGGTCCTCGGCGACGCCCGCACGCTGGTCGGCGATCAGCACTCCGGCGGCGCCGGCGGCGGCGAACCGGCGGGCGAGCTCGGCTCCCGATCCGCCGTCGAGTACCGCGATGACGACGACTGCCCCGCTGACCCGCATGGTCTGCTCCTCCCTGTGGGCGACACCGCACCGGCGCCCACGATTTCTGCGGAGGATCGTAGGCAGGTCCTGACCCTCCGCAACAGGGATTACCCCTCAGGTGACCAGGGTCACGCCCGCCACCCGGCCAAGAGCTGTCCAAGAGCTGTCCACGGACCGTCCACGGGGCGTCCACGGAGCGTTGGCGGGCCGTCCGCCGGGTGTCGACGATCCGGCCCCGCCGGTCGCGTCCGCCGGAGGCGGTGCGGCCCCGACCCACCGGATACGGTCGACGCATGCCAGTGCAGCCCGATCCCGCCGCCCCGCAGCTCTTCACCTGGGAGTTCGCCACCGATCCGTACCCCGCCTACGCCTGGTTGCGCGAGCACGCCCCGGTGCACCGCACGACGCTGCCGAGTGGGGTGGAGGCCTGGCTGGTGACCCGCTACGCGGACGCTCGGCAGGCGCTGGCGGACGGCCGGCTGTCGAAGAACCCGGCACACCACAGCGAGCAGGCGCACCGCACCGGGCGGGTGGGAATTCCGGGGGAACGCCAGGCGGACTTGATGACGCATCTGCTGAACATCGACCCGCCGGACCACACCCGGCTGCGCCGGCTGGTGTCGAAGGCGTTCACGCCGCGCCGGGTGGCGGAGTTCGAGCCGCGGGTGCAGCAGCTCACGGACCGGCTGATCGACGGCTTCGCGCAGCGCGGTTCGGCGGACCTGATCCACGAGTTCGCGTTCCCGCTCCCCATCTACGCGATCTGCGACCTGCTGGGTGTGCCGGCCGAGGACCAGGACGACTTCCGGGACTGGGCCGGGATGATGATCCGGCACGGCGGCGGCCAACGCGGCGGCGTGGGGCGGGCGGTGAAGCGGATGCGGGCGTACCTGCTGGAGCTGATCCACCGCAAGCGGGCGGATCCGGGTGATGACTTGATCTCGGGCCTGATCCGGGCGAGCGACCACGGCGAGCACCTGAACGAGAACGAGGCCGCCGCGATGGCGTTCATCCTCCTGTTCGCGGGGTTCGAGACGACCGTCAACCTGATCGGCAACGGCACGTACGCGCTGCTGCGCAACCCGGAGCAGCGCAGGCTGCTGCAGGAGTCGGTGGTGCGCGGCGAGGCGGCGCTGCTGGAGACCGGGATCGAGGAACTCCTGCGCTACGACGGGCCGGTGGAGATGGCGACGTGGCGTTTCGCGACGCGGCCGCTGTCGATCGGCGGGGTGGACATCCCG
The DNA here is from genome assembly GCF_040685715.1 of Kitasatospora sp. NPDC088264. Taxonomy (NCBI): domain Bacteria; kingdom Bacillati; phylum Actinomycetota; class Actinomycetes; order Kitasatosporales; family Streptomycetaceae; genus Kitasatospora; species Kitasatospora sp. NPDC088264. The sequence goes on along the minus strand of NZ_JBFBIR010000076.1, from coordinate 10,210 downwards.
GTGGGCGATCCGGTGCTGGTGGTGCTGGCCGCGGCGGATCGCGATCCGGCCAGGTTCGCGGACGAGAACACCCTGGACCTGGCCCGCACGGACAATCCGCACCTGGGTTTCGGCCACGGGATCCACTACTGCATCGGCGCCCCGCTGGCCCGCCTGGAGGGGCGGAGCGCACTGGCCACGCTGCTTTCCCGGCTGCCGGACCTGCGGCTCGCGGAAAACCCGGAGAACCTGCGCTGGAGGGGCGGCCTGATCATGCGTGGCCTGCGGGAACTCCCGGTCGAATTCACTCCGGAGACCTGCTCTCCGTACGCGCCGCCGGTCACGCCGACCGACGCCCCGACACGCTGACGGCATGTCTCCGGCGGCCCGTGGAGCCAGGCCTGAACCCGCATTAATCCGGACATACCGCCGCCGTTGGTAGGCGATTGACCACGCGCCGTAATTTGTGTGTGATATCGGTGATATGAGCTTGTTATTGGTCTGATGATCTGTCTACTCTCCCTGGAGTTCGCAGCTGCGGACCTCGTGCGCGGAACGCCGAATCCTGCCCGCCGCGTCACGGGAAACCGACCAGACCCTGGGCAGGGGCGGGGGAACCAGGTTTGTTGCCGTTCCCCGACGGCTTGGGGTGAAGCCGCCCGAGCGGAATCGTTTCCGCTTTCGGCGGCCGGGCCACCTCCCGGTCCGAACCCGACAGCTCACCTCGCAGGCGTGCGGAGAGGGACCTCTTCATGCTGTTCGTTGGAACCGGCCGCCACCGCCGTCGCACCCAGACCGAGAAGGCCATCGCCGTCGCCGGTGTGGCCGGCGTCGGACTCGCGATGCCGCTCCTCACCGCCACCGGCGCCTCCGCCGCCCCGGCCTCCACCTGGGACGCCGTCGCCCAGTGCGAGAGCGGCGGCAACTGGAGCATCAACACCGGCAACGGCTTCTCCGGCGGCCTGCAGTTCACGCCCAGCACCTGGAAGGCGTACGGCGGCACCTCCTACGCCCCGCAGGCCAACCAGGCCAGCAAGGCGCAGCAGATCTCGGTCGCCGAGAAGGTGCTGGCCTCGCAGGGCCCGGGCGCCTGGCCGGTCTGCTCCCAGAAGGCCGGCCTGAGCAAGGGCGGCGCCCCGGCCTCCGTGGACACCTCCACGGACGCCAAGCCCGCCAAGCAGTCCGCCGCCAAGCCGACCCAGCAGGCGCAGGCCCCGAAGCCCGCCCAGCAGCCGGTCAAGCAGGCCGCCCCGAAGCCGGCCGCCCAGCAGCCCGTCCAGCAGGCCCCGCAGCAGACGCAGCCGCAGACCCAGGGCTTCTCCGGCAAGGCCGGCTGGGACGCCGACGCGAAGGTGTACTGGTACCAGAACAACGGCGCCTGGTACTGGACCAGCCACCAGAGCGTCTACCAGCAGTACGCGGGCCAGCCCGCCGCCCAGCCGCAGTACGCGCCCCGCGCCGCGCAGCCCGCGCAGTCCGCCCCGGCCGCGCAGCCCGCCGCCGCGCAGGGCGGTCACGACTACACCGTCCGGGCCGGCGACACGCTGTCGACGATCGCCGCCGCCCAGGGCGTGTCCGGCGGCTGGCAGTCGGTGTACGACGGCAACCGCGGCACCGTCGGCGGCAACCCCAACCTGATCATGCCCGGCCAGGTGCTGCACCTCGGCTGAGCGGCCCGGGCCCTGAACGGCCCGCGCCCTGCGGGCGAAGGGGGACGGGACCTGTCCCCCTTCGCCCGCATTCCCCCGTATTCGCCCGCTTCGATCGGGCAAGCAGGTGAACTACCGGTGGGTAGCCGGGCCACACGCTGAGACGGGACCGAGGCCAGCGCGGCCCCGGGGGCCGGGGCGGTTAGGCTCTGGTCGTAACGACTCCGCAATCGTCCCGCCGGCAGCACCCAACGTCAGCCGGACCCTGCTTCCGCAAGGAGATGCCTCGTGCCGTCCATCGATGTCGTCGTAGCCCGTGAGATCCTCGACTCGCGTGGCAACCCCACGGTCGAGGTCGAGGTCGGCCTCGACGACGGCAGCACCGGCCGTGCCGCTGTCCCGTCGGGTGCCTCCACCGGCGCCTTCGAGGCGCTCGAGCTGCGCGACGGTGACAAGAACCGCTACTTCGGCAAGGGCGTGGAGAAGGCCGTCCTGGCCGTCATCGAGCAGATCGGCCCGGAGCTGGTCGGCTACGACGCCACCGAGCAGCGCCTGATCGACCAGGCCATGCTCGACCTGGACGCCACCCCGGACAAGTCCTCGCTCGGCGCCAACGCGATCCTGGGCGTCTCGCTGGCCGTGGCGCACGCCGCCTCCGAGGCCAGCGACCTGCCGCTGTTCCGCTACCTGGGCGGCCCGAACGCGCACGTGCTGCCCGTTCCGATGATGAACATCCTCAACGGCGGTTCGCACGCGGACTCCAACGTCGACATCCAGGAGTTCATGATCGCCCCGATCGGCGCGGAGTCCTTCTCCGAGGCCGTCCGCTGGGGCGTCGAGGTCTACCACACCCTCAAGGGCGTGCTGAAGGAGCGCGGCCTGTCCACCGGCCTCGGCGACGAGGGCGGCTTCGCGCCGAACCTGGACAGCAACCGCGAGGCCCTGGACCTCATCACCGAGGCCATCCAGAAGGCCGGCTACGTGCCCGGCCGTGACATCGCGCTCGCCCTGGACGTCGCCGCGTCCGAGTTCTACGAGGACGGCGCCTACCAGTTCGAGGGCAAGGCCATCTCCGCCGCCGAGCTCATCGAGTACTACGCCGAGCTGGTCGACGCCTACCCGCTGGTCTCCATCGAGGACCCGCTGGACGAGTCGGACTGGGACGGCTGGAAGGCCATGACCGTCAAGCTGGGCGACAAGGTCCAGCTGGTCGGCGACGACCTGTTCGTCACCAACCCGGCCCGCCTGGCCAGGGGCATCGAGACCGGCACCGCCAACGCGCTGCTGGTGAAGGTGAACCAGATCGGCTCGCTGACCGAGACCCTGGACGCCGTCGAGCTGGCCCAGCGCAACGGCTACCGCTGCATGATGTCGCACCGCTCCGGCGAGACCGAGGACGTCACCATCGCCGACCTGGCCGTCGCCACCAACTGCGGCCAGATCAAGACCGGTGCCCCGGCCCGCTCCGAGCGCGTCGCCAAGTACAACCAGCTGCTGCGCATCGAGGAGATCCTCGACGACGCCGCCGAGTACGCCGGCCGCGGCGCCTTCCCGCGCTTCCGCTCCGCGGAATAGCAAGCACAGCCGCTCCGCGGAGTAGCAAGCACGGCCGCTCCGCGGAGCAGCAGGCTCAGCCGCTCCTCGGAGCGGCGAGCACGGTCGCTCCGCCGACCGGTGAGCACGCCTGACCGGTGCCCCGCCGTTCACCCCGTAGGGTGGACGGCGGGGCACCGTCGCGACCAGGAGGGGAACGGGAGATGGCAGGCTGGAGGATCCCGGGCTTGGCGGCCCGGCCTCGCTTCACGAGCCGGGCGACCGTCCTCGTCCTGGTGCTCTGCTCGCTGGTGGCGATCCTCGCCTACCCGACGCGGCAGTTCATCTCCCAGCGCGCCGAGATCTCCGCCCAGCAGGCGAAGGCCGACCGCTCCCGCCAGCAGGTCGAGCAGCTGCGCCGGGAGAAGGCCCGCTGGCAGGACCCCGAGTACGTCAAGGCGCAGGCCCGTGTCCGGCTGCACTACGCGATGCCGGGGGAGACCCCGTACATCGCGGTGGATCCGGCCGGTCCGGCCGCCGCCCGGCCCTCGGCGTCCGCCGGCGGTTCCGCCACCGCCGCCGGCCCGGCCGCCTCCGACGGCGCGCCAGGCGGCTCGGCGCGGGCCGCCAAGCCCTGGTACGCCAGCATCTGGGACTCGGTCGACGCCGCCGACACCACCGACGCCGCCGCCCCGGCCCCCGCCTCCCCCCGTCCGCTCCCACCGTCCCCCGCTGGAGACACCTCCCCCCATGACCACTGAGAACCACCCCGCCGTCTCCGACGCCGACGTCGCCGCCATCGCCGCCCAGCTCGGCCGGGTGCCGCGCGGCCTGCGCGGCGTGGCGCACCGCTGCCCCTGCGGCAACCCGGACGTCGTGGAGACGGCCCCCCGACTGCCGGACGGCACGCCGTTCCCGACGCTGTACTACCTGACCTGCCCCAAGGCCGCCTCGCTGATCGGCACCCTGGAGGCGGACGGCGTGATGAAGGAGCAGACCGCCAGGCTCGCCGAGGACCCGGAGCTGGCCGCCGCCTACCAGAAGGCGCACGAGGACTACATCGCCCGGCGCGATGCCATCGAGGTGCTGGAGGGCTTCCCGAGCGCCGGCGGCATGCCGGACCGGGTGAAGTGCCTGCACGTGCTGGTCGGCCACTCGCTGGCGGCCGGCGAGGGCGTCAACCCGCTCGGCGACGAGGCGATCGGCCTGCTGGAGGACTGGTGGGCCAAGGGCCCCTGCGTCTCCCCGGCCGAGGTCGAGGCCGCCGGTGAGCGGGTCGCCCGCAACCGGGCCAAGGACCAGGACCACCAGGCCGTGATCGAGGCCAAGCAGCAGAAGGCCGCCGAGCGCGCCGCGAAGAAGCGGGCCGCCGAGGAGTCCGACGCCGGGGAGTCCGCGTGAGCATGACCCGGGTGGCCGCGATCGACTGCGGCACCAACTCGATCCGGCTGCTGGTCGCCGACCTGGACCCGGCCACCGGGGAGATCATCGACCTCGACCGCCGAATGATCATCAATCGGCTGGGCCAGGGCGTGGACCAGACCGGCCGGCTGCACCCGGACGCGCTGGCCCGCACCTTCGCGGCCTGCCGCGAGTACCGGGAGGTCATCGCCGGGTTCGGGGTGGGCCCGGAGCGCACCCGCTTCGTCGCCACCAGCGCCTCGCGGGACGCCGAGAACAGCGACGAGTACGTCGAGGGCGTGCGCGCGATCCTGGGCGTCGAGCCCGAGGTGGTGAGCGGCGAGGAGGAGGCGCACCTGTCCTTCGTGGGCGCCACCAAGGAGCTGACCGGCGGCCAGTTCCCGGCGCCGTACCTGGTGTTCGACCTCGGCGGAGGCTCGACCGAGTTCGTGCTGGGCGGTGCGGACGTGCAGGCGGCGCGCTCGGTGGACATCGGCTGCGTCCGGCTCACCGAGCGGCACTTCGGCGGCGCCGAGCTGCCCTCGCCGGAGCAGATCGAGACGGCCCGGGCGCACGTGCGGGCCGAGCTGGACAAGGCCGAGGAGGTCGTCCCGCTGCGCGGCGCGGCCACCCTGGTGGGCCTGGCCGGGACGGTCACCACGGTGTCCGCGATCGCCCAGGACCTGCCGGCCTACGATTCGGCGGCGATCCACCACTCGCGGATCGGCCGGGAGCGGGTCGCCGGGATCGCCCGCGAGCTGCTGGGTGCCACCCACGCCGAGCGCGCGGCCATCCCGTCGATGCACCCGGGCCGGGTGGACGTGATCGCGGCCGGCGCGCTGGAGCTGCTGGAGATCATGGAGCGGACGGGCGCGGCCGAGGTGGTCGTGAGCGAGCACGACATCCTGGACGGCATCGCCTGGAGTATGGCCTCCTGACCTCCTGCGAGCCTTACCCGACCGGCCCCGGCACCCCTTTCGGGGGTCCGGGGCCGGGGCGCGCCCGGGCCGGTGCGGGAAAGTTCGTGAATTTCTTCACATGGCGATCCAGTCATTCGCCGCAGCTGCTCGCCCGCTACGTCCGAAATGTGGGACCGAAGGTCTGCTCGCCGTGACGACCCCTGGATCGCAGGTCAAGCCTCGGTTGAGGTTTGAAAATCGAAATCACGAGCGGGAACCCGGGCACCGTACGGATCGTTGCTGCTCAGCAGGGTGGTATTCCGGCGTGCGCTCACGAGGGGGCGCCCGAGGCCGCGAGTCGGCGCGCCGGGCCCGGATTTGCGGCCGCGCAGTGTAGCACGGGGTGTCCAGAAGCTTGTGACCGGGCTCACGAAGGCTGCTCCGGACGGTGCTGGATACTTTCGGATATGAGCACCACGGAGCGTCCTCGCATCCTCATTGTCGGCGGTGGTTACGTCGGCCTGTATGCCGCGATGCGCATCCTCAAGAAGATGCGTTACGGCGAAGCGACCGTCACGGTCGTGGACCCGCGGTCGTACATGACGTACCTGCCCTTCCTCCCCGAGGCGGCCGGCGGCAACGTCGCGCCCCGCAACCTCGTCGCGCCGCTGCGCAGCGCCCTCAAGAAGGCGGAGGTGCTCACCGGTGCGGTCACCGGTGTGGACCACGCCCGCAAGGTCGCCACCATCCAGCCCGCGGCCGGCGACAGCTACGAGCTGCCCTTCGAGTACCTGGTCGTCGCGACCGGCTCGGTCTCCCGCACCTTCCCGATCCCGGGTCTGGCGGAGCACGGCATCGGCATGAAGACGGTGGAGGAGGCCATCAGCCTCCGCAACCACGTCATGGCCCAGCTCGACAAGGCCGAGTCCACCGCCGACGAGGAGGTCCGCCGCAAGGCCCTGACCTTCGTCGTCATCGGCGGCGGCTTCGCCGGTGTCGAGACGATCGCCGAGGTCGAGGACATGGCGCGCGACGCCGCCAAGATCTACAAGACCGTCAGCCGTGACGACATGCGCTTCGTCCTGGTGGAGGCGGCCAACCGCATCCTCCCGGAGATGGGCCCGGACCTCGGTCTGTGGACCAAGGAGAAGCTCGAGGAGCGGAAGATCGAGGTCTACATCGAGACCTCGATGGACTCCTGCGTCGACCAGCACGTGGTGCTGAAGAACGGCCTGGAGATGGACGCCTCCACCATCGTGTGGACGGCCGGCGTGAAGCCGAACCCGGTGCTGGCCAACTTCGGCCTGCCGCTGGGCCCGCGCGGCCACGTCGACACCGCGCCGACCCTCCAGGTCCAGGGCTTCGACTACGTCTGGTCCGCCGGCGACAACGCCCAGGTCCCGGACCTCGCCTCCGGCGAGGGCGCCTGGTGCCCGCCGAACGCGCAGCACGCCGTGCGCCAGGCCGCCGTCCTCGGTGACAACGTCATCTCGGGCATGCGGGGCTTCCCGCAGAAGAACTACGAGCACAAGAACCTCGGTGCGGTCGCCGGCCTGGGCCTGCACAAGGGCGTCGCGATCCTCTTCGGCAAGGTCAAGCTGAAGGGCCGTCTGGCCTGGTGGTTCCACCGCGCGTACCACGGCGCCATGGTCCCGACCATGAACCGCAAGGTCCGGGTCTTCACCGACTGGACGCTGGCCATGTTCCTGAAGCGCGAGATGGTCGGCCTCTCCCAGATGGAGCAGCCGCGCCTGCCGATCCAGGAGGTCACGGCGCCCACGAAGCCCGTGGAGGCCGCCAAGCCGGCCGCCGAGAAGGAACTCGCCAGCAAGTAAGCGACTGAGACCCCGGTGTGGGAGCACCGGGGTATGAGTCGGAGGCCCTCCGCCCGGCAGTGTCGCCGGACCACGACCTCCGTGGTGCTCAGCCGGCCGTGCGACCGGGCGGAGTACAGAAGTAGAAGGGCCCCTGCCGAAACCCTCCGGCAGGGGCCCTTTCTCGTCGTCCGCCCGCTGGGCGGGCCCGTGAGGGGCGGTCAGTCGGTCTTGATGCTCGCCAGGATGTCCAGCTTGGACGCCCGGCGGGCGGGCCAGATCGCGGCCACCAGGCCGACCACCCCGGCCAGGGCCAGGAACAGCGCCAGCTGGCCGAAGGGCAGGACGGTGGTCAGGCCGCTCAGGCTGGACTTCAGGGTGCCGTTGATCGCCCAGGCGATGAAGCAGCCGAGCAGCAGGCCGATGCCGGCGCCGAACAGCGAGATCACCACGGACTCCAGGCGGACCATCCGCTTGATGCCCCGGCGGTCCAGGCCGATCGCCCGCAGCATCCCGATCTCGCGCTTGCGCTCGAAGACCGACATCGCCAGCGTGTTGATCACGCCCAGGATCGCGACCAGCACGGACATCGCCAGCAGGCCGTACATCAGGTTCAGCGCGAAGGTGATGGTCTGGCTGAAGTCGTCGCGGACGTCCTGCTTGGACTTGACGTCGATCACTGGGTTGGCGCCGGTGGCGTCCTTGAGGGACTGCTTGAGCGCGGCGGTGGCGCCGTCCTTGCCCTTGACCAGGACGTCGGTGATGTAGGGCTTCGGCTCGTGCTTGGCGACCTCGCTGTTGGCCAGCAGGACCGGGCCGAGCATGCCGCCCTTCTCGTACACGCCGCCGACGGTGAGCTGACCGGTGGACTGGTCCGGGTAGGAGACCGCCACCGTCGAGCCTGCGGTGAGGTGGAGCTTCGTGGCGAGGTCCTGGTCCACCAGGACCTTGCCCTGGCCGAGCGCGGCGGTGGCGCCGCTGGTCAGCTTGACCTCGGCGAGCTGGTCGAAGGAGCCGGCGTCCATGCCGGTGATCGTCACGCCGCTGCCGTCGAACTTCCAGTCGGCGGTCGTCACCGCGGAGGAGGCGGCCACCCCGGGGGCCTTGGCGATCTGCCCGGGCACCTGCTCGGACAGGCTCATGTGGTTGGCGCCCGAGACCATGTAGTCGGACTTCATCGAGCTGGTGACGGCCTTGTCGATCGCGCCGCCGACCGAGGCACCGATCACGGTGAGGCCGCTGACCAGGGTCAGGCCGATGGTGAGCGCGGCGGCGGTGGACGCGGTGCGGCGCGGGTTGCGGACCGCGTTCTGCTGGGCGAGCTTGCCCGGGGTGCCGCCGAGCCCGCGCAGCAGCGGGCCGATCAGTGCGACCACCGGGCGGGAGAGCAGCGGCAGCAGGACGAACACGCCGATCAGGGCGAGCAGGGCGCCGAGGCCGACCGGCAGGCGGCCGCTGTCGTTGCCGGTGGAGGCGCCGAAGCCGATCAGCGCGAGGCCGCCGGCGGTGAGTGCCGAGCCGATCGCGTTGCGGACCAGCAGGCTCTTCTGGCTGGTCGGCTGGTCGCCGCTGCTCATCGCCGCCACCGGGGCGATCCGGGCGGCGCGCACGGCCGGCAGCAGGGCGGACAGCACCGTCACCAGGACGCCGACGGCCAGGGTCACCGCGATGGTGAGCGGCTTGATGACCAGCGTGCCGTGCGGCATGTTCTCGTTCAGCCGGCCCATCAGGGACTGCATGCCGGCGCCGATCCCGATGCCGGCGAGCAGCCCGGCCAGCGCCGCGACGGTGCCGATCGCCAGGGCCTCGACCAGCACCGAGCGGGTGACCTGCTTGCGGCTGGCGCCGATCGCCCGCAGCAGCGCGAGTTCCTTGGTGCGCTGGGCGACCAGCATGGTGAAGGTGTTGGCGATGATGAAGATGCCGACGAAGAGCGAGATCCCGGCGAAGACCAGCAGCATGGTGCGCATGCTGTCGGTGGCCTTGGTGATCATCTCCTGCTCGTCGGCCTTGAGCTTGGCGCCCGTCTCGACGTCGAAGTGCCGGTCGGACGGCACCTTGGGCTGGACCTGGGCGAGCAGCGCGTCCTCGCTGGTGCCGGGCTTGGCGGTGAGCACGATGCTGCTGAAGTGGCCGGGCTCCAGCAGCAGCTGCTGGGCGGTGGCGCGGTCGAACAGGGTGAGGGTGCCGCCGCTGTTCACCACCGGGTCGTCGGTGGTGAAGACGCCGGTGAGCTTCGCCTCGATCACCGGGCCGTTGATGGCGATCCGGACGGTGTCGCCGATCCTGTAGCCGGCCTTGTCGGCGGTCTTGCGGTCGAGGGCGATCTCCTTGCCGTTCTTCGGGCCCTGGCCCTCGGCCATCGGGTAGCGCGGGTCCTTGCCGTCCGCGGCCGGGGCGAAGTTGGCGCCCTTGGCGGCCCAGAACTGGCCGATCAGGTTGCCGCTCCGGTCGGCGACCCCGGTGAAGCCGCTGACCACGCCGCGGGCGTTGGCGGTGCCCGGCAGGGCGGCCAGCTGCTGGACGGTGGCGTCGGTGAGCGAGGCGTTGCCGCTCTCGCCCTTCGGCTTGGCGCTGGTGCGGGAGCCGGCCGAGTAGTCCACGACCTGGACCGAGACGTCCGAGTAGCTCTTGGAGTTGTTGTCCCGCATGGCCTTGCCGAAGGTGTCGGAGAAGACCATGGTGCCGGCGACGAAGGCGGTGCCGAGCATGACGGCCAGCGCCGTCATGAGGAGTCGGCCCTTGTGGGCCAGCACGTTGCGCAGTGCGGTGCGGTACATGGGGTGTCCTGGGTTTCGCGTAGGGGCGGCGGCTGGGCTGGCGGGCCCTGGCTGGTGGTGGCTCTAGCTGGTGCGGCCCTTGGCGTCGAAGCGGCGCATGCGGTCCAGGACGGTGTCGGCGGTGGGGTGGTGGAGTTCGTCGACGATGCGGCCGT
>NZ_JBFBIR010000075.1:0-33650 GCF_040685715.1 Kitasatospora sp. NPDC088264 | reverse complement strand
GATGGTACTGCAGGGGGGACCCTGTGGGAGAGTAGGACGCCGCCGAACAATTATTCCGAAAAGACCCCCTCCCGGACGGGAGGGGGTCTTTTTGCATTTCCCGGAGACAGGGCAGAAGGCTTTCACGCCGGCCCGGCCGAGGGGGGCGGGCGCCGTCAATATGTCGCTAAAACCGCATGATCAGTCCACTGATCAGCGGAAAATCGCCGCTCACGCCGTAGTCTCGAAGGGAAGGGGAACAGGTGTCCGGGGGTGGCCCCGGGGCAGAGCCGGATCAAGAATGGTGCTCATGGGACGAGGCAGGCTGCGCATCTACCTTGGGGCGGCCCCCGGGGTCGGCAAGACGTACGCCATGCTCGCCGAGGCGCACCGGCGACAGCAGCGTGGCACGGACGTCGTGGTGGCGTTCGTGGAGGATCACGGCCGGCGGCTCACCGCGGAGCTCGTCGACGGGCTGGAGGTCGTGCCGCGCCGGCAGCTGGTGCACCGGGAGGCCACGTTCGCCGAGATGGACGTGGACGCCGTCCTCGCCCGCCGCCCGCAGGTGGCGCTGGTGGACGAGCTGCCGCACACCAACATCCCCGGCTGCCGCAACGCCAAGCGCTGGCAGGACGTCGAGGAGCTGCTGGCGGCCGGGATCGACGTGATCTCCACCGTCAACATCCAGCACCTGGAGTCGCTCGGCGACGCCGTCGAGGGCATCACGGGGGTGCGCCAGCGCGAGACCGTGCCGGACGCGGTGGTGCGCCGGGCCGACCAGATCGAGCTGGTCGACATGTCGCCGCAGGCGCTGCGGCGGCGGCTGGCGCACGGCAACGTGTACGCGCCGGAGAAGATAGACGCGGCCCTGGCCAACTACTTCCGCCCGGGCAACCTGACCGCGCTGCGCGAGCTGGCGCTGTTGTGGACCGCCGACCGGGTCGACGAGTACCTGCAGAAGTACCGGGCCGAGCAGGGCATCGAGGGCACCTGGCAGGCCCGGGAGCGGATCGTGGTGGGCCTGACCGGCGGCCCCGAGGGGGCGACGCTGATCCGGCGGGCGGCCCGGATCGCGGCCCGTGTCTCGGGCGGCGAGCTCCTCGCCGTCCACATCTCCCGTTCGGACGGGCTCTCGGGCACCGGCTCCCCGCAGACGCTGATCGAGCAGCGGGCCCTGGTGGAGAGCCTCGGCGGCTCCTTCCACGCCGTCCTCGGCGACGACCCGGCCGCCGGGCTGCTGGACTTCGCCCGGGGCGTGAACGCGACCCAGATCGTGCTGGGCACCAGCCGACGGCCGGCCTGGCAGTACCTCTACGGGCCTGGCGTCGGCACCACGGTGACCCGGGAGGCCGGCGACATCGACATCCACATGGTCACCCACGAGCACGCCGGGCACGGGCGCGGGCGGGTGCCGGTGCGCCGGATCACCGACCTGGGCCGCCCCCGCACCATCGCGGGCTGGCTGATCGGGATGGCGGGTCCGCCGGTGCTGGCGCTGGTGCTGACCGCGATCGGCGGGCTGGGCCTGTCCACCGACATGCTGCTGTTCCTGTCGCTGACGGTGTGCGCGGCGCTGGTCGGCGGGCTGCTGCCGGCGATCGGGTCGGCGCTGGTCGCCTCGTCGGTGCTGAACTACTACTTCACGCCGCCGATCCACACCTTCACGATCAACGAGCCGCAGAACATCATGGCGGTGGCGATATTCACCGTGGTCGGCATCTCGGTCGCCTCCGTGGTCGACCTGGCGGCCCGGCGCACCCACCAGGCGGCCCGCAGCCAGACGGAGGCGCAGACGCTCAGCGCGCTGGCCGGTACCGTGCTGCGCGGCGCGCCGAACGGGGACGGGGTGCTGACCGCGCTGATGGAGCAGGTCCGGGAGACCTTCGGGCAGGAGAGCGCCGCGCTGCTGGAGCGTCCGGAGCCGCTCGGTGCCTGGGTGCCGGTCGCCACCGCCGGGCCGCGCCCGCCGGAGCGGCCGGAGGAGGCCGACGTGGACGTCCCGGTCGGCGACAGCCTGGCGCTGGTGCTGCGCGGCCGGGTGCTGCCGGGGGCGGACCGGCGCCTGCTCGGGGCGTTCGCCGCGCAGGCGGCCGTGGTGCTGGAGCGCCGCCGGCTGGCCCGGGAGGCCGCGGCGGCCCGCCGGGAGGCGGAGGGCAACCGGATCCGCACCGCCCTGCTGGCGGCGGTCTCGCACGACCTGCGCACCCCGCTGGCGGGGATCAAGGCGTCCGTCACCTCGTTGCGGGCGGCCGACGTCGAGTGGGCGCCGGAGGACGAGGCGGAGCTGCTGGCCGGCATCGAGGCCGGGGCCGACCGGCTCGACCACCTGATCAACAACCTGCTGGACATGAGCCGGTTGCAGACCGGTACCGTCACCCCGCTGATCCAGGAGACCGACCTGGACGAGGTGGTGCCGTTCGCCCTCGGCGGGGTGCCGCCCGAGTCCGTGCGCCTCGACGTCCCGGAGACGCTGCCGATGATCCGGGCCGACGGCGGCCTGCTGGAGCGTTCGCTGGCCAACCTGGTCGAGAACGCCGTCAAGTACAGCCCGGACGGCGTCAAGGTGCTGGTCAAGGCCGACGCGCTGCGTCAGCCGGGCGGTTCCGGGCGGGTCGAGCTGCGGATCGTGGACCGCGGCCCGGGCGTGCCCGAGGACGCCAAGGAGCGGATCTTCGCGCCGTTCCAGCGCTACGGGGACGCGCCGCGCGGCGCCGGGGTGGGGCTCGGGCTCGCGGTGGCGCGCGGCTTCGTCGAGGCGATGGACGGTACCGTCACCGCCGAGGACACCCCCGGCGGCGGCCTCACCATGGTCGTCAGCCTGCCCGCCGCCGAGCGGCCGCCGGAACCGGGGGAGGCGGCCGGTGACGGGCACGATCCGCTGTCGCGGCTGATCACGTGACAGCCGGTGGCCTGCCGCTCCGGCCTGTCGTTCCTCGCTTCCGCACGTCGTATGTTCAGCAAGTCCCACAGTCCGTAAGTCCGACAGCCCTGAAAGGCGGAGCCCGTAAATGACCCGGGTCCTCGTCGTGGACGACGAACCGCAGATCGTCCGCGCGCTGGTGATCAACCTCAAGGCCCGCAAGTACGAGGTCGACGCGGCCCATGACGGCGCGAGCGCCCTGGAACTGGCCGCCGCCCGCCATCCCGACGTCGTCGTCCTCGACCTGGGCCTGCCCGACATGGACGGCGTCGAGGTGATCCGCGGCCTGCGCGGCTGGACCAGGGTGCCGATCATCGTGCTGTCGGCCCGGCACGCCTCCGACGAGAAGGTCGAGGCCCTGGACGCCGGTGCCGACGACTACGTCACCAAGCCGTTCGGCATGGACGAGCTGCTCGCCCGGATGCGCGCCGCCGTACGCCGCGCCGAGCCGGTCGCGGGCGAGGACGACTCGCTGGTCGTCACCGAGAGCTTCACCGTCGACCTCGCCGCCAAGAAGGTCAACCGGGACGGCACCGACGTCCGCCTCACCCCGACCGAGTGGCACCTGCTGGAAGTGCTGGTCCGCAACGCCGGCCGACTGGTCAGCCAGACCCAGCTGCTCCAGGAGGTGTGGGGCCCCGCCTACCGCACCGAGACCAACTACCTGCGGGTCTACCTCGCCCAACTGCGCCGCAAGCTGGAGCGCGACCCCTCGCACCCGCGCCACTTCATCACCGAACCGGGCATGGGCTACCGCTTCGAGAGCTGACCCCCGGGGCGCCCCCGGTGGCCGTACGGCCTGCCGCCGGGGGTGCGGAAACCGGTACCCTTCCGGCATGAGTGGTGACAACAGCAGCGACCAGCCGCAGGGGCGATTCCGCCGCATGCTCAGCCGGCTGACCTCCTCGGCCGAGGAGCTGCAGGCCGAGGAGCTGCGCCAGGAGAGCGCGGCGGAGTCGGGCTGCACGCCGATCGCCGGCTGCGCGGACCGCGAGCTGGTCACCGTCGCGGGCACGCTGCGCACGGTGACGCTCCGCCCGCGGGCCGGGGTGCCGGCGCTGGAGGCCGAACTCTTCGACGGCACCGAGGCGCTGGACGTGGTCTGGCTCGGCCGCCGCTCGATCGCGGGCATAGAGCCGGGCCGCCGGCTCGTCGCCAGCGGCCGGATCAGCCACGCACGCGGGCGCCGCGTGCTGTTCAACCCCCGCTATGAGCTGCGTCCGGTCGGACACGGGAGCGAATGAGCGTGAGCAACCAGCCCGGCGGCGAGTCCGCCGCCCAGCTTGACCTGGCCGCGAACCACCACGCGCCGCCCGGCCCGCACGGACCCGGGGCCGCGGCCGACGCGGCCGTCCGCGAGGCCGTCGTCGCCAAGGAGGCCGCCGACAGCGCGGCCGAGGAGGCCGCCCGCAAGGCCGCCGCCTCCAAGGAAGCGGCCGACACCATTCTGCAGGCCTTCGGCGGCGTGCGCGGCATGATCGACATGACGCTGCCCGGCCTGGTCTTCATCGTCACCTTCAACATCACCCACCAGGTCAGCTCCGCCGCCTGGGCCGCGCTGGGCCTGTGCGCGGTGTTCGTGGTGACCAGGCTGGCCCGGAGGGAGACCGTCCAGCACGCCTTCAGCGGGGTGTTCGGCGTCGCCCTCGGCGCCTGGATCTCGATGAAGAGCGGTCGCGCCGAGGACTTCTACCTGCCCGGCCTGCTGTGGAACGTCGGCTACTGCATCGCCCTGGCGGTCTCCGCCCTGGTGCGCTGGCCGATGATCGGCGTGATGCTCGGCCCGGTCACCGGCGAGATGTTCACCTGGCGCAAGGAGAACCCGGGCCGGTTCGCCGCCTACACCAAGGCGACCTGGGCCTGGGTGGTGATCATGGGCCTCAAGCCGGTGATCCTCTTCCCGCTGTACTTCACCCACAACGTCAACCTGCTCGGCTGGCTCAAGGTCGCCCTCGGCATCCCGCCGATGCTGCTGGCGATGTACGTCACCTGGCAGATCCTGCTCAAGGCGCCGCCGCCGATCAAGGCGCAGTTCGACGACGACGAGGAGCCGGCCCGCTAGCCGGAGCCCCGGCCGGCCGGTCCGAACGCGACGGGCGAGGGCCCGCACCCACCAGGGGTGCGGGCCCTCGCCCGTGTCCGGTCCGCGCCTTCGGCCCTACTGGGCGCCGGAGGACGCCGACAGCAGGTCCTCCAGTTCCTCCTCGCGCTCCTGCGCGGCCACGAAGAGCAGCTCGTCGCCGCCCTCCAGGGTGTCGTCCTTGCCCGGCACCAGCACCCGGCCCTCGCGGATGATCGTCACCAGCGCGGTGTCCTGCGGCCAGGCCACGTCGCCCACCCGGGTGCCGACCAGCTCGGTGTCGGCGGCCAGGGTCAGCTCGACCAGGTTGGCGTTGCCCTGGCTGAAGCGCATCAGCCGGACCAGGTCGCCGACGCTGACCGCCTCCTCGACCAGGGCGGACATCAGACGCGGGGTGGACACGGCCACGTCCACGCCCCAGGACTCGTTGAAGAGCCACTCGTTCTTCGGGTTGTTCACCCGGGCGACCACCCGCGGCACCGCGTACTCGGTTTTGGCGAGCAGCGAGACGACCAGGTTCACCTTGTCGTCGCCGGTCGCGGCGATCACCACGTGGCAGCGCTGCAGGGCCGCCTCGTCCAGCGAGGTGATCTCGCAGGCGTCGGCCAGCAGCCACTCCGCCATGGGCACCCGCTCCACCGAGATGGAGTTGGGGTTCTTGTCTATCAGCAGGACCTCGTGCCCGTTCTCCAGCAGCTCGCCCGCGATCGAGCGACCCACGGCACCGGCCCCGGCAATGGCGACCCGCATCAGTGACCCTCCTCCTTCGGCCCCTGCGCGAACGCGGCCTCGACCGCCGTCAGGTCGCCCCGGCGCAGCATCACGTGCACCAGGTCGCCCTCCTGCACCACCATCTGGGGCGAGGGCAGCACGCCCTCGCCGAGCCGGGTGACGAACGCCACCCGGGCGCCGGAGGACTCCTCCAGCACGCTGATGCGGTGGCCGACCCAGCCCGGGGCGTAGGCGACCTCGGCCAGCTGGACGCCGCCGCTCGGGTCCTGCCACAGCGGCTCGGCGCCGCTCGGCAGCAGTCGGCGCAGCATCTGGTCGGCGGTCCACCGGACCGTCGCCACGGTCGGGATGCCCAGGCGCTGGTAGACCTCGGCGCGGCGGGGGTCGTAGATCCGGGCCGCGACGTTCTCCACGCCGAAGTTCTCCCGGGCCACCCGCGCGGCGATGATGTTGGAGTTGTCGCCGCTGGAGACCGCGGCGAACGCGCCGGCCTCCTCGATGCCCGCCTCGCGCAGGGTGTCCTGGTCGAAGCCGACGCCGGTCACCCGGCGCCCGTTGAACCCGGCGCCCAGCCGACGGAACGCGGTCGGGTCCTGGTCGACCACGGCCACCGAGTGGCCCTGTTTCTCCAGGGCTCTGGCGAGGGCCGAGCCCACGCGGCCGCAGCCCATGATGACGATGTGCACCGGCGCTACCTCACCCGTCCCGTAGGGTTCTTGACCTGCGCAAACACCGTTCATCTCCCTTTCCCGCCCGGCTTCCCTGGGCGAGCGTTCTCGTGGGGCGCCGACTCACAACGTGAGTGTTGCCCGCCGACTCGTATCCGACACGCTAGCCGGTCCATAGAACGCAGTCGCGACGAAGGGGGGGACAAACGGCGGAGCCCGGCCCGGGAAGCCCCTACGATTCCTTAACGTGCCTATGCCGACTGACCTACCGAAACGCATCCTGATCGGGCGCGCCCTGCGCAGCGACAAATTGGGCGAAACACTTCTGCCCAAGCGGATCGCGCTGCCCGTCTTCGCCTCGGACGCGCTCTCCTCGGTCGCGTACGCCCCCGAGGAAATCCTGCTGACGCTCTCCGTGGCGGGTGCCTCGGCGATCCACTTCTCCTGGCAGATCGGCGTCGTCGTCGCGATCGTGATGCTCGCGGTGGTCGCCTCCTACCGGCAGAACGTGCACGCCTACCCGAGCGGTGGCGGCGACTACGAGGTCGCGACCGTCAACCACGGGCCCAAGTCGGGGCTCGTCGTCGCCAGCGCCCTGATGGTCGACTACGTGCTCACCGTGGCCGTCTCGACGACCTCGGGCGTCGCCAACGTCGTCTCCGCCGTCCCCGCGCTGCGCGGCCACGAACTGACCCTGTCGGTCATCGTCGTGGTGGTGCTGATGGGTATGAACCTGCGCGGCGTCCGCGAATCCGGCACCGCCTTCGCCGTCCCGACGTACGCCTTCATGATCGGCGTCATCGGCATGGTCGGCTACGGCTTCGTCCGGCACTTCCTGCTCGGCCAGGACATGCCCGCCGAGAGCTCCGGATTCCACCTCGCCGCCACCCCCGGCAACGAATCGCTGGCCGGGTTCGCCATGGTGTTCCTGCTGCTCAAGTCGTTCTCCTCCGGCTGCGCCGCGCTCACCGGCGTGGAGGCCATCTCCAACGGCGTGCCGGCCTTCCGCAAGCCCAAGAGCAAGAACGCCGCCACCACCCTGCTGATGATGGCCAGCATCGCCGTGGTGATGTTCATGGGCATCATCTGGCTGGCCCGCCTCACCGGCGTGCAGATGGCCGAGAACCCGGCCGAGCAGCTCGTCGGCTCCTCGCCCGGCTACCACCAGAAGACCGCGCTCGCCCAGATCAGCGAAGCCGTCTTCAACAACTTCACGCCCGGCTTCTACTTCGTCGCCGCCGTCACCGGCCTGATCCTGGTGCTCGCCGCGAACACCGCCTTCAACGGCTTCCCGGTGCTCGGCTCGATCCTCGCCCAGGACCGCTACCTGCCGCGCCAGCTGCACACCCGCGGCGACCGGCTGGCCTTCTCCAACGGCATCATCCTGCTGGCGATCGCCGCGATCCTGTTCGTCATCGCCTTCGACGCGGACCCCAACCGGCTGATCCAGCTCTACATCGTCGGCGTCTTCGTCTCCTTCAACATGAGCCAGTCCGGCATGATCCGGCACTGGACCCGGCTGCTGCGCACCGAGACCGACCCGGCCAAGCGCCGCCACATGCAGCGCAGCCGGGCGATCAACACCTTCGGCCTGGTGATGACCATGGCCGTGCTGATCGTCGTCCTGGTCACCAAGATCAGCCACGCCTGGATCGCGATCGCCGCGATGGTCGTGCTCTTCGTGATGATGAAGGGCATCCGCCGCCACTACGACCGGGTCTCCGAGGAGCTCATCGCCGCCGAGGAGCCGGACGACGTGGTGCTGCCCACCCGGGTGCACGCCATCGTGCTGGTCTCCAAGCTGCACAAGCCCGCGCTGCGCGCCCTCGCCTACGCCAGGCTCGCCCGCGCCCACACCCTGGAGGCCGTGACCGTCAACGTCGACCCGGCCGACACGGCGGCGCTGCGCCGGGAATGGGATGAGCGCGGCATCGAGGTGCCGCTCAAGGTGCTGGACTCGCCGTTCCGCGAGATCACCGGGCCCGTCCTCGACTACGTGAAGAACCTGCGCCGCAGCAGCCCGCGCGAGGTGGTGTCGGTCTACATCCCCGAGTACGTGGTCGGCCACTGGTACGAGCACCTGCTGCACAACCAGAGCGCGCTCCGGCTCAAGGGGCGGCTGCTGTTCAAGCCCGGGGTGATGGTCACCTCGGTGCCGTGGCAGCTGGAGTCCTCCGAGCGGCGCAAGCCGCAGAAGGCCTGGTCGGCGCCGGGCGCCGTCCGGCGTGGCGAGCCTCGGGCGCCGAAGGCCGTAAAGTCGAAGGTCCCCGTTATGCCAGACGCCACCGCTGACAGCAGCAAGGACTCCGCCCAGTGACCCGCAACACCCCGTCCCGCTCCTCCGGATCCTCGGGCAAGGGCGCCCGCAAGGGCGCCGCCAAGCCCGGCAAGGTCGCCCGGCCGCGCTGGGGCAAGCCCGTGCGCCCGGCCGCCACCGACCGCGACGGCTTCACCGCGCAGACCGCGCCGCTCGCGCCGGGCGAGCCTGCTCCCGCGCGTCCGGCGGAAGCCGACACGGGGAAGCCGAAGGCCGCCCGTACGCAGAAGACCGACAGTGCGCAGAAGGCCGAGCGCACGCAGAAGGCCGAGCGCTCCAAGGACGGTGCGCCGAAGGGCGACCGTGCGCGGGGATCCCGCGCGCAGGCGTCCCGCACGCCGGGGGAGCGGCCGCGCAAGCAGGCGGTGCGGCCGCCGAAGGCGCTGCGCACCGCGCCGCGGGCCGCGCGGCCCGAGACGCCGTCCGGCGATCCGCTGGCCGGCCAGCGCTACGAGGTCGAGGTCGGCCCGGTCGCGCACGGCGGCGGGCACTGCGTGGCCCGGCACGAGGGCCGGGTGCTGTTCGTCCGGCACGCGCTGCCCGGCGAGAAGGTGGTCGCACTGGTCACCGAGGGCACCTCCACCTCCCGGTTCCTGCGGGCCGACGCGGTCGAGATCCTGGAACCCGCCAAGGAGCGGATCGCGCCGCCGTGCCCGTTCTCCGGGCCCGGCAAGTGCGGCGGCTGCGACTGGCAGCACGTCACCCCGGGCGGGCAGCGCAAGCTCAAGGGGCAGGTGCTGACCGAGCAGCTGGCCAAGCTGGCCGGTCTCACCCCGGCCGAGGCGGGCTGGGACGGCAGCGTCGAGCCGGTCGGCGGCAAGCTGCCGGCCGGGCAGGTGCCGACCTGGCGCACCCGCGTGCAGTACGCCGTGGACCAGGAGACCGGGAAGGTCGGCCTGCGCAAGCACCGCTCGCACGAGGTGCAGCCGGTGGACCGCTGCCTGATCGCCGCCGAGGGCGTCACCGAACTCGGCATCGAGGCCCGCGACTGGCCGGGCATCGCCTCGGTCGAGGTGATCGCCGCGAGCGGATCCTCGGACCGCCAGGTGGTGCTCACCCCGCGCCCCGGCGCCCAGCTGCCGCTGGTCGAGCTGGACAAGCCGGTGTCGATCGCCCGGGTGGACGACCAGGGCGACATCCACCGCGTGCACGGTCGCAGCTTCGTGCGCGAGCGGGCGACCGGGCGGACCTGGCGGGTCAGCAACGGCGGCTTCTGGCAGATCCACCCCGAGGCGCCGGACACCCTGGTCGACGCCGTCCTGGACGGCCTGGACCCGCAGTGGGGCGAGAACGCGCTCGACCTGTACTGCGGTGTCGGCCTGTTCGCGGGCGCGCTGGCCGACCGGGTCGGCGAGGAGGGCGCGGTGCTCGGCATCGAGTCCTCCAAGCAGGCCGTGGCCGACGCCCGGCACAACCTGGCCGCGCTGGACAACGTGCGGATCGAGTGCGACCGCGTCGAGACGCTGCTGCCGCGCACCGGCATCACCGCCACCGACCTGATCGTCCTGGACCCGCCGCGCTCGGGCGCCGGGCGCGAGACCGTCGCGCACCTGGTCGGCCTGGAGGCGCGCCGGATCGCGTACGTCGCCTGCGACCCGGCGGCGCTCGCCCGGGACCTGGCGTTCTTCCGCGAGGGCGGCTACCGGCCGGTCTCGCTGCGGGCCTTCGACCTGTTCCCGATGACGCACCACTTCGAGTGCGTGGCGGTCCTGGAGCCGATCGGGAAGTGACCCGGCGGCCCTCCGGGGTGCCGGCCGGCTTCGACGGGCGCTGATCGCGTTCGAGGCGGTCCGGGGGGCTCCGGGGGCTCCGGGGACTCCGGGGACTCCGAGGGCTCCGGGTAGTTCGGCGGAGGAGACGGCAGAGGAGGCGGCACCCGTTCACGCGGGTGCCGCCTCCTCGCCGTTCCGGTGCGGGACGGTCAGGGCCGGTTGTGCTCCTCTTCGTCGGCGCTGTGCGGAAGGTCGATCCCGTGCTGGGCGGCGAGCCGGAGCAGTCCGGCGATCCGGCCCTCGTACGCCTGGACGCCGTCGGCGTCCCCTTCGGCCCGGGCCGCTGCGAGGTCCCGGCGGGCCTGGGTGAGCTGCTCGCGCAGCTCCTGGTCGAACATGGCTGTCATTGCCGGCCTCCAGACCGGTCGGTGCCGCTCCGCGGAACGCTCAGGAGAGTTCAGAGTCCCGGAAGGTGAAGAACTCTTCAAGTCTCGCTCGCCCCGGCGGGGCGGCGTCGGGCGGGGTGGCCGCGGAGGGGCCACGGGGGGCTTCGGAGGGGCTTCGCGGGGGGCCGGCGTCGGGCGGGGTGGCGGGTGCCGGGCCGGACGGTCGCCGGGGTGCGGGTCAGGGAGCGGTCAGGGGGACGCAATGCGCTGGTAAAGGCCGCTGCCGGCGCCGCCGTTCGGCTCCCGGAGGGGGCTTGACGAGGTGATTCGCGCGGGGCGAAGGTGAGCGGCCGACATGTCATGTGTGCTGTTGCACAGCCACCGCCGGGGCCGCACCCTCCCGCCCGGAGCGGTCGGCCGGGAGGGTGCGGCCCTTGCGTGAGGGGGAGGGTCATGGAGCTGGAACTGCGGCACCTTCGCGTGCTGTGCGCCATCGCCGACACGGGGAGCGTCGGCAGGGCCGCCGTCCTGCTCGGCGCCTCGCAGCCCGCGACCAGTACGCAACTGCGCCGGATCGAACGCCACCTGGGCGCGCCACTGTTCGAGCGCACGGCCGTGGGCGTCGCGCCGACCTGCTTCGGTGTCGAGGTGGTGGCCGCCGCGCGCGACCTCCTCACCCGCGCCGACTGCCTCGGCCGCCGCCCGGCGGCCCCCGGCGAGCCGGCCCGCCAGGAGCTGCGCCTGGCCGCGACCATCTCGCCGATCCTGCCGGGACTGGTCACCAGGGCCCGGCACCAACGGCCCGACCAGCGCTTCACGGTGACCTCCGTCTACCGCTCGTCGGACATCGTCGACCTGCTGGAGCAGGGCGACGCGGAGGCCGCCGTGGCCGTCGACTACCCGGGTCGGGAACTGCGCCACTCGCCGGCCGTCGCGCACCGCGGCATCGTCACCGAGCCCGCCTTCGTCGCACTCCCGGCGGGCCACCGGCTCCGGCACCGCACCGAGATCGCCCTGGTGGACCTGGCCGAGGAGGACTGGTTCCTCACCCCCGACGACGGGGCCGGCTGGCACGGCGTGTTCTACGGCGCCTGCGCCGCGGCGGGCTTCACCCCGGCGACCGTCCACGAGTTCCTCGGCGGGCGGCTGGAGCTGCAGGAGATGATCTCCGCCGGGCTCGGGATCTCCGTCGTCCAGGCGACCACCAGGCCGCTGGCCGAAGTGGTGGTCAAGCCGCTCGCCGGGACGCCGATCTGGGTCCGCCACCTGCTGGCCTGGCGGGCCGCCGGGGTGAGCGGCGAGGTGGTGGAGACGCTGTTCGGCGCGGCGGCCGCGGCCTACCGGGACCTGATCGCCAGTTCGCCGACCTTCCAGGCGTGGGCGGCGCGGACGTACCGGCCGGTCCGGCCGTAGGGAGGCCGGGTCCGGAGGTGGGGAGGCCGGGTCCGGCCGGGGGGCCGGGGCGGGCGGCCGGTCCCGGTGGGGCGGTGTTATGCCCGCCACAGTCGATGTCATATGACCTGTGACATTGTTCTGGCGGGTCGCCCGATGGCAGGATCACGTCGACTTCCCCCAAGCCTCGGCAGTCGTCCAGTCACCTCCCCCACAGGAGAAGGACCCCGCAGTGCGCCTTCGCATACCCCTCCCCACGCTCATGGCCGGCGTCGTCGCCGGCTGTGCCACCGCCGCCACCCTGCTGCCCGTCCCCGCGCTCGCCGCGTCCGGGCCGGCCGCCCAGCCGCCGACCGGCGCCAGGTCGTCCGCCGCCGCCCCGGCGACGGCCGACGCCGCGTCGGCCGTCCCGAAGCCGCTGGGGGCCTTCCTCGCGGCCGATCCCTCCGAGGCCGCCGCCCCCGCCGCCAAGCCGCTGCCGCCGGCGCTGCTGGGCCAGGTCGTGATGGGCCAGCCGGCCGGCACCGTCGTGCAGACCGCGCCCCGCCCGGCCCAGCCGCACGCGCCCGCGGCCAAGCCGGGCAACTCCGCTGCCCAGCCGGGCAGTTCGGCCCGTGCCGTCGCCGGTACGGCCGGTGCCGCCGCTGGTACGGCCGGTGCCGCCGCGCCGAGCTGCACCCCCGCCGACTTCGGCGGGCGCAGCGGCGCCGACCTGGTCTCCTTCCTCGAAGGCTCGACCACGGACTGCGTGACCACGCTGTTCAACGTCACCGGCACCGACGCGGGCAGGATCTTCAAGGAATCCCAGATGCTCACCGTCGCCAACGCCTACCAGGGCCTGGCGGCGAACTACACCGGGGACAACTCCACCGGCATCCTGCAGCTCGTGCTCTTCCTGCGGGCCGGGTACTACGTCCAGTCCAACAACGCGGACGCGGTCGGCCCCTACGACGCGGCGCTCACCACTGCCTCCAAGGCCGGGCTCGACGCCTTCTTCGCCGGCCGGCACTGGACCGACGTCACCGACAACAACGGCACCGTGCTCAACGAGGTGCTGGTCCTGACCGACAGCGCCAACGTGCAGGGCAGCTACCTGGGCGTCTACAAGCAGGTGCTGACCAGCTACAACAACTCGTACAACGCCTTCCCGAAGATGCTCAAGGCGGTCAACGCCGTGCTGTCCGCGCCGCTGTGGCGGGGCAACTGGAACAGCGACTTCGTCAGCGCGGTCGGCGCCGACCCGAGCATCGGCACCGTCCTGGGCGACTTCGCGCTCAACCACAAGGACCTGCTCGGCACCGCCAACGCCTACCTCGACGTCAACGCGGGCAACGACCTCGGCCGGATGGCCGGCGACGGCCCCGTCGTCGAGGCCGCGGTCAAGGGGAAGGTCAAGGCGGTGCTCGACGGCGCCCAGATCACCGGCGTCACCGGCCCGTTGTACGTCCACACCGCCTACCAGGCCAACGCCTTCGACCCCGGCCAGTGCTCGTACTACGGCACCTGCGACCTGCCGGCGAAGCTGACCGCGGCGGTGCTGCCGAACCAGCTGGTCTGCGACAACCGCACCATCCAGACCGAGTCGCTGTCGCCCGCCGACCTGGCCGCCGTCTGCACCAGCCTGCGCGGCGAGGACACCTTCTTCCACAACCTGGTGAAGGACAACGGCCCGGTCAACCCGTACGACAAGAACATGACCCTCGCGGTCTTCGCCAACCAGGCCGACTACCTGAACTACTCCTGGGCGATCTTCGGGAACTCCACCGACAACGGCGGCCAGACCGTCATGGACCCGACCGACCCGAACAACCGTGCCGTGTGCGTGATGTACCAGAAGTCGTGGAACGACGGCTTCACCGCCAACGTGTGGAACCTCAACCACGAGTACACGCACTACCTCGACGGCATCTACGACATGAAGGGCAACTTCTCCACCGAGATCTCCGTGCCCGACATCTGGTGGATCGAGGGCGTCGCCGAGTACGAGTCCTACGCCTACCGCGGCACCACCGACACCCAGGCGATGGCCGAGGCCGCCAAGCACACCTACAAGCTCAGCACCGTCTTCCAGAACACGTACGGCAACTCGGACTCGGTGCGCACCTACCCGTGGGGCTACCTCGCCGTCCGGTACATGTTCGAGAAGCACCCGGCCGACGTCTACGCCATGCTCGGCCACTTCCGCACCGGTGACTACCAGGGCGGCTACGCGGTCTACAACGGCATCGGCACCGGCTACGACGCCGACTTCGACGCCTGGCTCGACGGCTGCGCCGGCGGCGCCTGCTACGCGGCCGGCCCGACCGCGCTGTTCGCCCAGGCCGTCAACGGCGCCACCGTCACGCTGACCGACAAGTCCGTCCAGACCGGCCCCGGCCAGATCACCGCCTGGCACTGGACCTTCGGCGACGGGACCTCCTCCGACCAGCGGAACCCGAGCCACGGCTACGCCGCCGCGGGCACGTACACCGTCGCCCTGACCGTCACCGACGCCACCGGCAGGACCGCCAGCACCCCGGCCTCGGTCACCGTCACCACCGGCACCGGCGGCGGCACCACCCTGCCGACCTGCACCGACCCGCGCACCGACGCGCTCGGCCAGAACTGCTCCCGGTCCAACCTCACCGCCACCGCCGGCAACCTCGACTACCTGTACGTCTACCTGCCGGCCGGCGTCAGCACCCTGAAGATCAGCACCTCCGGCGGCACCGGCACCGCGTACCTGTACTACAACGCGGACACCTGGGCCTCGCCGAACGCCTTCACCGCCTCCTCCACCAACGCCGGCAGCACGCAGAGCATCACCGTCACCAACCCGACGGCCGGCTACCGCTACATCAGCCTCTACGCCAACACCGACTTCAGCGGGGTGACGGTCAGCACCCAGTTCTGATCCGGTCCCGCGTCCGCTCTCGGGCGGCCACGCCCGCGGCACCCTGCCGCGGGCCTGGCCGCCCGGCGTCCGTGGGGGCGTCCGCCCGGTGTGCGCGCGCCCGGCGTGCGTGCGCCCTTGTTGTGCTAGCACTTCAGCGCTAGCTTGAGATTCATGGGTAAGAAACAGCTGAACGTCCGGGTGGACGCCACGACCGCGGAGATGGCCCGGGAACGGGCGGAGCAGCAGGGGATCAGCATGAACCAGTACATCGAGCGCCTGGTCCAGCAGGACATGGGCGAGGCGGGGCGGGCCTTCGTCGACGCCGCCGCCCAGTTCATGAAGGAGTACGAGACGGCCTTCCTGGCCGAGTTCGCGGAGCCGGGCGACCTGAAGGACGTGCGCCGTTGAAGCTGGAGGTCGACCTCTCGTGGCTGCTCATGACCGCCGAGCAGTACACGCCCGGTGACCCGCAGGTCACCGACTACGGGTCGTTGCTCGCGGCCGTCGCCCGGCACCAGGCCGAGATCTTCGACATCGACGTCTACCCCGAACCGCAGGACCGCGCCGCCGCCCTGATGCACCAGCTGATCCGGGTGCCGGCCCTGGAGAAGACCAACGAGCTCTACGCCACCGCCGTCGCCTACGCCTACCTCGTCGCCAGCGGCTGCACCGTCGCCACCACCGCCCGCGAGGTGCGCAGCCTCGCCCGGGCCATCCGGGAGGGGCGGCTCGGCGTGTCCGGGGTCGCCGAACGGCTGGCGGGGTGGGTCGTCGACGAGGCCGAGGGGGAGGGCGTCAGCGGGGCGGAGGACGAGGACGACGACTGACCGGGCGGGCCCCTGCCCGGTCGCGTCGTCCTCGTCATCCGTTCAGCAGGGCTCTGGTCGGTGCGCCCGGCGGGTCAGTCGCCGGGCCGCTCCGGGGCCGGCTCGGCGATCAGGGCCGTCGCGAACGGACGGAAGCCCGCCCGGCGGTAGATCCGGGCGACCTCCTCGTCGGCGGCGGACAGGAACACCGTCCGCACGCCGTTCGCCCGCGCGTGCGCGACCAGGGCCGCGGTGACCGCCAGGCCCAGCCCGCGCCGCCGCGCGGCCGGCAGCGTCCCGACCCCGGCCACCTCGGTGACCGCGCCCACCGGATTGTGCTGGCCCGCGCACAGCGCGGAACCGTCCTCCAGCGCGGCGGCCAGCACGGTGGCGCCGTCGGTGATCCGCCGTGCGATCCGCTCCACCGCGCCCTCCGCCACCAACCGCCCTGCGGCCTCGGCCAGTTCGGCCGCACCCACGGCGCCCACGCCGGTGCCGGGCTCGGCGAACGCCAGGTGCGGAACGGCGACCGCCGACGCCAGCTCCGGCGCGTCCGCGCCCAGCACCTCCACCCGCACCTCCTCCGGCAGCTCGGGCGCCGGGGCCGGCTCGTCCTGCGGGCCCAGCACCAGCAGCGGGTGCTCGTGCACCGCGAGCCCGGCCGCCTCCACCGCGGCCCGCAGCTCCGGACTCCGCTCGGCCACCCACTCGAAGGCCTCCGGCTCGCCCAGCTCCCGCTGGCGGGCCAGCACCCGCAGGACGTCCTCGGCGGTGGTGGCGGGGCCGTCGTGGTCGAGCGTGGGGCGGGCGTAGTAGGGCCAGCCCGCGCTCTCGCGGACGAACAGGGTCAGCGGGCCGAAGTCCTCGGCCCGTGCGGCGCTGCGCGGCACCGCGTCGTAGTAGCGCTCGATCGCGTCGAGGAGGGAAGGGTCGGGAGCATGATCAACAGAAGTCACGGCGTGCATCCAAGCAGGGGCGCCGGCGGCCCGCCACCGCTTTGTTCCCGGGCTTCGCGCCGGGGGCGCCAGGGGCGGTGACGGGCGGCGCGGCGCGGGCGCGGGCGCCTGATTGTTGCTGAACGCTTACCGGTTCGCAGTGATCTTGTGCGTATACCGCGTGGCATGCTGATGCCTTGACAGCTCTGCCGAAGGGGGACGGCGGACGTCCGCACTCGGCTCGGCAAGGGGGGAAGACAGGCCCATGAGGCTCTGCTTTCTGGTGGAGGAGCACTACCGGCACGACGGCATGCCGCTCGACGTGGCACGCCAGCTCACCGCGTGGGGGCACCGGGTGGACGTGCTGCGCCCCGGGGACTCGCTGATGGCGATCTCCGAGGCGATCCGGGCCGGCAGCCACGACGCCTGGGTGCTCAAGACCGTCTCCGGCGGGCCCGGACTCACCCTGCTGGACGCGGCCGCCGCCGTCGGCCTCACCACCGTCAACGACGTCCGCTCCATCCGCGGCGTCCGCGACAAGGCGCTCGCCTCCGTCATCGCCAGCACCCGCGGCCTGCCCGTCCCCGTCACCTACGCCACCGCCCGCTGGGAACGGCTCGCCGAGATCCCGGCCGCCGAGTACCCGCTCGTCGTCAAGCCCGCCGACGGCAGCTCCGGACGCGCCGTCCGGCTCGTGCCCAGCCCCGACCACCTCCTCGACCTCGGCGCCGAACTCGCCGACGAGGGGCTGTTGATCGCCCAGCCCTACGTGCCCAACTCCGGCACCGACCTCAAGGTGTACTGCGTCGACGGCGAGCTCTTCGCGACGGAACGTTCCTCCCCGCTCCACCCCGGGCAGGGCGTGCGCGAACGGCAGGTCCCGTTGCCCGGGGAGGTCGCGCGGATCGCGGCGCAGGTCGGTGAGGTGTTCGGGCTCGACCTGTACGGCGTCGACGTGCTGTTCGGGCCGGACGGGCCGGTGGTCGTCGACATCAACGACTTCCCGAGCTTCCGCCAGGTGCCGGACGCGGTCGCCAGGGTCGCCCGGGCGGTGCTGCGGCTCGCGCGCAGCGGGACGGCCGTGTCGGCGCCCGCGCCCGCACTGGTGTCGGCGGGTGGTGGCGCGGGGTACGGGCAACTGGGCTTCGGTCGTGGAGAGTTCGGCGGAGCCGGCTTGGGTGGGGCCGGCCTTGACGGGGCCGGCCTGGGCGGGGCGATATGAGGATCGGCCTGATCACCGCCGACCCCGGACACCCGGTGCTCGCGGCGACCGCCGCCCTGCTGGCGGACCGGCACGAGGTGACGATCGTCGACCCTGCCGGCCCGGCGGGGCCGGCGCTCGCCGACGTCTATCTGCTCAAGGCCCACACCCGTCGACCCCTTTCACTCGCACGAGAGTTGGAGCGGCGCGGGGCGCCTGTCATCAACTCGGCCGCGGCCACCGAACTCTGTCAGGACCGGGTGCGGATGGCCGAACTCGCGCGCGCGGCCGACCTGCCCTTCGCGGCCACCCGTGACGCCGGGCGGATCGCCGAACTCGCCGATCCCGACTACCCGTTCGTCGTCAAGAGCCGGCACAGTCGGCGCCACGACCTGGTCGCCCGGGTCGACGGCCCGGCCCGGTTGCGCGAACTCGTCGCGCGTTGGCCCGACGAGCCCGTCGTCACCCAGTCGTTCGTCCCGGGGACCGGCTGGGACCAGAAGCTGTGGGTGATCGACCGGCAGGTGTTCGCCGCCCGGCGGCGGTCCGAACTCGCCGACGGCCATGGGGAATCGGGGCAGGGGCAGGACTGGGAGCCGCCTGCCGAACGGGCTGCGCTGGCTCTGCGCGTCGGCGAGGTGTTCGGGCTCGACGTCTACGGCGTCGACCTGCTCGACGGGCCCGCCGAACCCGTCATCGTCGACGTCAACGCCTTCCCCGGCATCCGTGGACGGCTGGGCGCGCCGGAGGCGCTCGCCGCCCTCGCCCTGCGCGTCGCGGCGGAGCGCGGGCGCGGGCACGTCGCGCAGGGGCGGGGCCGGTAGGCCGGGCGGCGGGGCCGTCGGACCCGGGGCGGGTTCGGCGGGCCGTCGGGGGCGAGCGGGGTCGTTAGGCTGGTCACTCAGGGCCACCGGGCACCCGGGCCGAACGGCGAGAGAAGACGGAACGTTGCTGCAGGACATCGAGCGCTACCTGGCCTGCCCCCACTGCGCGCAGGCCCTCACCCGGCACGAGCGCGCCCTGCGCTGCCCCGCCGGCCACAGCTTCGACCTCGCCAAGCAGGGCTACGTCAGCCTCCTCGCCGGCGACGCCCACACCGGCACCGGCGACACCGCCGAGATGGTCGCCGCCCGTGCCGACTTCCTCGCCGCCGGCCACTACCGGCCCATCGCCGACGCCCTCGCCGAGGCCGCCGCGGACGCCGACCCCGAAGGCCTCGTCGCCGACCTCGGCGCCGGCACCGGCCACTACCTGGCCCATGTCCTCGACGCCCTGCCCGGCCGCGCCGGGGCCGCCCTCGACATCTCCAAGTTCGCGCTGCGCCGCGCCGCCAAGGCCCACCCCCGGATCGGTGCCGTGGTCTGCGACGCCTGGCGGCCGCTGCCGCTGCGCGACGCCTCCGCCGGGCTGATGCTCAACGTCTTCGCCCCGCGCAACGGGCCCGAGATCCGCCGCGTGCTGCGCCCCGGCGCCACCCTGCTGCTGGTCTCGCCCACCGCCCGCCACCTGCGTGAACTCGTCGGCGCACTGGGCCTGTTGTCGGTCGACGAGGAGAAGCAGCGGCGGATCGACGAGAAGCTCGGACCCTACCTGACCTCCGCCGGCCGGCGGCAGGTCGAGTTCACCCTGCGGCTCGGCCCGGACGACGTGCGCACCGTCGTCGGCATGGGCCCCAGTGCCTGGCACACCGACCCGGACCGCCTGGCCGCCGCGCTCGCGGACCTGCCGGACCCGGTCGAGGTGACCGCCTCCGTGACGGTGGCCGCCTACCGGCGCTGAACGTCGGGCGCGCGCGGGGTGTGGCCGCCACGTTGGGATGAATCTGCTGAGCAGGCACGTTTCTGCCGACCGGCCTGCGGCTAACGTCCGATGGGTGAACCGCGACGCCACCCGGCCCGCCGCGCCGGCCCACCCCCGACCGAGCGCCCCGGGGCCCGATCGGCCATCCGTAACACGTCCCACCGTCGAGGAGCTCCGGCTCACCTCGTTCAAGTCCTACCGGCGCGCGGTCCTGCCGCTCGCGCCCCTCACCGTCCTGCACGGGCCCGCCGGCGTCGGCAAGTCCAACGCCCTCGACGCACTGGCCGTGCTCTCCCGGCTGGCCCTCGGAGAGGAGATCGCCGACTCCTTCGACGGGCTGCCCGACCGCACCGGCCCCCTGGCCAAACCCGTCCGCGGCGGCCTGACCGGGTGCGTCCCGCACGGGCGCGACGCCGTCATCCTCGGCTGCACCGTCCGCTCCCCGCACGGCCGCATCCGGCTCGACGTCGTCGTCCGCACCGACGGCCCGGTGCGGATCGCCCGCGAATCGCTCACCCTGGACGGCCGCACCCTCGTCGACACCGGCGAACAGGACGTCCGCAAGCGGCGCGTCAACGTCTGCTGGCACAACGACACCCGCCAGGGAGACATCCGGGCGCCCTTCCCCAGCGGCACCATGATCACCGCGCAACTGCCGCTCCGGGTGGCCGGCTCCTCCCGGGGCGAACGGCAGGTCCTCGCCGCCACCGAGGACCTGCTCACCGCCCTGCGCGAGGTCTTCCCCGTCCACCCCGTCCCCGCCCTCATGCGCGGCTGGGCCCGACCCGACCCGCAGGCCCGGCTGCGCAGCAACGCCGCCAACATCTCCGCCGTCCTCGCCCGGCTCGGCAACGAGTGCCCGCGCCGCTACGGGCAGCTCCTGCGCGCCGTCCAGTCCGCCGCCCCGCACCCGCTGCTCGGACTCTCCCTCGCCCACCGCGGCAGCGGGCCCGACCAGCGCGTCCTCGCGGTCTTCGACGAAGGCGTCCTCGGACGCACCGGGGCCGACCAGGCCTCCGACGGCATGCTGCGCCACCTCGCGTTCGCCGCGGTGCTGCTCACCGGGGCCGGGGTGCTCGACCTCGACGTGGCCGCCGAGGTGCCGTGGGCGCACCGGCAGCTCACCGTGCTCGCCGAGGACCTCGGCGCCGGGCTCGCCACCGAACAGACCGCCTCACTGCTACGGCTGGCCCGGGACATGTCCGGGCGCAACCAGCTGCGCGTCCTCGCCGCGCTTCAGGAGCCCGCCGCGGCGCGGGAGGCGCTCGGCGCGGCCGAACCGCGGTCGGGCGCGGCCGTGCTGGTCGAGTGCCGGCGCGACCCGGACTCGGGGCACACCGTGCTGCGGCCCGAGACGACCAGGGTGCCGGCCCAGTGCGGGCGCGGGGACGGCGCCGACCCGGGGGCGGACGACGTGGACGGGTGAGGTAGACCTGGACGGGTGAACGAACGAGTGACGAGGCCGGGGGAACCGGCCGGGCCCACCGGGCCGACCTTGGAGGCCCTGCGGCAGCGGCTGGCGGACTTCGCGGCGGCCCGGCGCTGGGAGCCCTTCCACACGCCGAAGAACCTGGCGGCCGCGCTGAGCGTGGAGGCCGGCGAACTGCTGGAGATCTTCCAGTGGTCGACGCCCGAGCAGGCGGCCGCGGTGATGTCCGATCCGGAGCGGGCCCACCGGGTGCGGGACGAGGTCGCGGACGTCCTCGCGTACCTGGTGCAGTTCTGCACGGTGGTCGGGGTGGATCCGCTGGAGGCCCTCGCGGCCAAGATCGAGCGGAACGAGCTCCGCTTCCCGGTGCCGGACGGACCGGCGGACGCCGACCAGGGCGGGGCGGGTGTCAACCCGGACGTGGACGAATAATCCTTGTGAGGGACGGGAGTTATCCACAGCCCCGGACTTGTCCACAGCTTTCCCGATGACGGATGCGGCCTCGCCGACTTCGCCGCACGCTTTCGCCGTGACCACCTGACCGCCCCACCGGCGGCGGTGGTCCCACGGCGACAGCGAGCGAAAGGAGTGGCGGCCATGGAGGCGCTGCGACTGATCAAGAGGGCCCGGCACGCCCTGGCCGAGGCCAGACACGTACCGGATGTGCTGGCCGAGGCGCGGCAGGCCGCGCTGCTCACCGAGGCGGTGGGGGCCAGGCTGGCGGAGCTGGACGACGACGAGCTCGCCGGGCTGGGGCAGCAACTGGCCGAGGCCGCGGCGCACGCGGCGGTCTGCCTGGAACGCTCGGTCGTCAGGGCCGCCGTGCTGAGCGGCGGCCGGGCCGGGCGGCTCACCGAACTCGGCGAGCTGGCACCGGCCTTGGGCGCGCTGGACGGGCTGCTGCGGGACGTCGGGGAGACGCTGGTGGTGCTGGCCTGCGGGGCCGACACCGAGAGCCTCTACTGGACGTGCATCGACGGTGTGGACGCGGTGTCGGAGTGCAAGGACCTGGCCGGGCGGCTGCGGAAGGTGGCGGGCAGGCTGGAGGGAGAGGAAGGCGCGGTGCTCGGCGGGGCGCCGGCCGAGCGGGGCTCGCCCTTACTCGTGGTCCGGCTCGACCCGCCGGACGAGGGCGGGCCGACGGGGGAGGAGCAGGCGCCGGACTATCGGGTGCCTGGCGTGGCCGGAGCGTCGGAGGAGGAGGTGTCCGTACCGGTGGGATAGGCGGCCGGGCCGTCCTCCCGGATGCCGGGGGACTGTAACTCGGCGAGATCCGCGGACACCGAGGCGAGCAGTTCGTGCAACTGTTCCAGCAGGCTCTTCTGCGCGGCGGGCCCGGACGAGGTGCCGGCGGCCGAGCCCGCCGGGCTGCTCGGGAGCTGCGGCGTGGCAGTTGGTTCGGTCATGACGGGACCTCTTCGGATCGGTAGTGCGGCGTGAAGCGGCCGACGGTGGCTCGGCCCGCGCAGCGGGGGTGCCTGATGCCTGGCCACCGAGGCACACGCCCCCGCCGCAGCAACCAACGAACCGCTCCGGCGGCCGGTCACCGCGCGCCACCCGATGTGGTCCAACTCCGTTACGCCGTAAGCCTCCCGGGTGATCCCGGCTTGCCGCCGCGAAGCGGCCTGGGCTAGGCGCGCGACGAGACACTCCCGGCTTGCTCGGCGCCGAGCAAGCCGGGAGCCCGAGCAAGCCGGGTGCCCGACCAAGCCGGGACAGGGCCAAGGCTTCGGGCGAGGGGAAGGAGGGGAGGGAGGGGGAGGGGGGAGGGGGAGGGGGAGGGGGCCCGCACGCCCGCCGAAAGCCGCAGAACGCACTCGGGGTCCGGAGCCCGAGTCGGCTCCGAACCCCGATGGTGTGGTCCCGCAGGTCAGTTGTGGGCGTGCAGGTCGGCGTTGAGGCCGCCCCAGGAGCCGGAGCGGGCGATGACCTCGACGGCGCCGGTCTGCGAGTTGCGGCGGAACAGCAGGTTGTCCTGGCCGGACAGCTCGACGGCCTTGGCCACGGTGCCGTCCGGGGTGGTGACCCGGGTGCCGGCGGTGACGTAGAGGCCGGCCTCGATGACGCAGTCGCTGCCGAGCGAGATGCCGATGCCGGCGTTGGCGCCGAGCAGGCAGCGCTCGCCGACCGAGACGACCTGCTTGCCGCCGCCGGAGAGGGTGCCCATGATCGAGGCGCCGCCGCCGATGTCGCTGTGGTCGCCGACGACGACGCCCGCGCTGATCCGGCCCTCGACCATGGAGGTGCCGAGGGTGCCGGCGTTGAAGTTGACGAAGCCCTCGTGCATCACGGTGGTGCCGGCGGCCAGGTGGGCGCCGAGGCGGACGCGGTCGGCGTGGGCGATGCGCACACCGGACGGGGCGACGTAGTCGGTCATCCGCGGGAACTTGTCGATGCCGTACACGGCGAGCTGGCCGCCCTGGGCGCGGACCGCGAGGCGGGCCTGCTCGACCGCGTCCACCGGGACGGGGCCGATGCTGGTCCACGCGACATTGGCGAGCAGCCCGAAGACGCCGTCCAGGTTCTGGCCGTGCGGCTTGACCAGGCGGTGGCTGAGCAGGTGCAGGCGCAGGTACACGTCGTGGGTGTCGAGCGGCTTCTCGTCGAGCGAGGCGATGGTGGTGCGCACGGCGACCACCTCGACGCCGCGGCGCGGGTCGGCGCGCAGCGCCTCGGCGGCGCCGGCGCCGAGTTCGGCCTCGGCCTGCTCGGCGGTCAGGCGGACGGTGCCGGCCGGGCCGGGCTCGGCGGCCAGGGCGGGGGCGGGGAACCAGGTGTCGAGGACGGTGCCGTCGGCGGCGATGGTGGCCAGGCCGGCGGCCACGGCCCCGTTCGGGAGGGAGGTCGATTCAGCAGTCACACCGTGCACGTTAACCAATGCGGGGCCCTGCTGCCGAACACGCCCGTCGTACGGACGCGGCCGTCGGTCGGCACGCCCCCGCCGTGCGTACACGGCCACCGACGGGCTGCGGCGGACGGCCGCCGAGCCGGAAAACCCGGTGTTCAGCGGAGGTTTGCTCGGCGATACTCGGGCGGGTGTTCATGTCGATCTCCACCACCGGCAGCGTCGAGGGCCCGGCCACCGATCTCGGCTTCCTGCTGCACAAGCACCCGGGCAAGGTCCAGCGGTTCGCGACGTCGCACGGCGAGGCGCACGTCTTCTACCCCGAGGCGGGCGACGACGTCTGCACGGCGGCGCTGCTGCTGGACGTCGACCCGATCGCGCTGGTCCGCAAGGGCCGGGGCAAGGGGCGCGGCGGTTCGCCGGACTTCGCGCTCGCCCAGTACGTCAACGACCGCCCGTACGCGGCGTCCTCGCTGCTCGCGGTGGCGCTGCGGACGGTGTTCCGGTCCGCGATGAAGGGCGCCTGCCCGGCCCGGCCCGGGCTGGCGGACCGGCCGCGCCCGCTGCGGATCACGCTGCCCGCGGTGCCCGCGAACGGCGCGGGCGAGGGCGGTGGCCCGGCGATGGCGGTCCGGCTGTTCGAGCCGCTGGGCTGGCGGGTCGAGGCGGTGGCGCTTCCGCTGGACGAGGCGTTCCCGGAGTGGGGCGAGTCCCGGTACGTGCGGCTCACGCTGGTCTCGGACGCTGTGCGGCTCGCCGACGCGCTCCAGCAGCTGTACGTGCTGCTGCCGGTGCTGGACGGCGCCAAGCACTACTGGGTCGCCCCGGACGAGGTGGACAAGCTGCTCGCCGCCGGCGAGGGCTGGCTGGCCGCCCACCCGGAGCGCGACCTGATCACCCGCCGCTACCTGTCCCGGAGCCGGGCGCTGACCCGGGTGGCGATGGAGCGTCTGGAGCTGGCCCGGCTGGCGGAGGCGGACGACCGGGAGCCCGAGGAGGTCGACAACGCGGTCGACGAGCGGCCGGAGGAGCCGGAGGAGGCCGCCGGGGCGACATCGGAGCCCAGGCCGCCGTCCCTCGCCGGGCAGCGCCGCGCCGCGATCCTCGCCGCCCTGCGGGAGGTGGGCGCGGCCCGCGTCGCCGATCTCGGCTGCGGCCGGGGCGAGTTGATCGGCGAACTGCTGAAGGACGCCCGGTTCACCGAGGTGCTCGGCGTGGACGTGTCGGCGCGGGCCTTGCAGGCGGCGGCCCGCGGACTGCGCCTGGACCGGATGCCGGAGCGGCAGGCGGCCCGGGTGACGCTGGCGCAGGGCGCGCTGACGTACACGGACGCCCGGTTGAAGGGCTTCGACGCGGCGGTGCTGTGCGAGGTGGTCGAGCACCTGGACCTGCCCAGGCTGCCCGCCCTGGAGTACGCGGTGTTCGGCGCGGCCCGGCCGGGGGCGGTGGTCGTCACCACGCCGAACGCCGAGTACAACGTCCGCTGGGAGAGCCTGCCGGCGGGCGCTGTCCGGCACGCCGACCACCGCTTCGAGTGGTCGCGCGCCGAGTTCCGCGCGTGGGCCGAGCGGGTCGCGGCGGTGTTCGGTTACACGGTGGTGCTGCGCCCGGTGGGGCCGGAGGACGGGGAGGTCGGCGCGCCGACCCAGCTGGCCCTGTTCCGCCTCGGCACCAGCCCGACCGAGCAGACCCCGACCGAGCAGACCCCGACCGAGCAGACCCCGACCGAGCACACCCCGACCGGCGCCACCCGGACCGACCCGGCCGCGACCGAGCACACCCCGACCGACCCGGCGCCCGAAGGAGGCGAATCCCGATGACCGACGAAGCGACCCCGACGCCCGAGCAGCACCAGCACCAGGAGCACGACCAGGGTCAGCCCCAGGACCACCCCGCCCCCCGCCGTCTCCCCGTCACCGACGTCTCCCTCGTCGTCCTGATCGGCACCAGCGGCGCCGGCAAGTCGACCTTCGCCCGCCGCCACTTCCTGCCCACCCAGGTCGTCTCCTCCGACTTCTGCCGCGGCCTGGTCGCCGACGACGAGAACGACCAGTCGGCCTCCGCCGAGGCCTTCGACGTCCTGCACTACATCGTCGGCAAGCGCCTCGCGGCCGGCCGGCTGACCGTCGTGGACGCCACCAACGTCCAGCCCGAGGCACGCCGCCAGCTGGTGCGGATCGCGCGCGAGCACGACGTGCTGCCGATCGCGATCGTGCTGGACGTCCCGCCGGGCGTGTGCGCCGAGCGCAACCGCTCCCGCCCGGACCGCCGGCTGCCGGCCCACGTCGTCCCGCGCCAGCACCGCGAGCTGCGCCGTTCCCTGCGCGGCCTGGAGCGCGAGGGCTTCCGCAAGGTGCACGTGCTGCGCGGCGCGGCCGAGGTGGCGGCGGCCGAGGTGGAGCTGGAGAAGCGCTACAACGACCTGCGTCACCTGACCGGCCCGTTCGACATCGTCGGCGACATCCACGGCTGCCGCTCCGAGCTGGAGACCCTGCTGATCCGCCTCGGCTACACGCTGACCCGGGACGCCGGGGGCCGGCCGGTGGACGCGGTGCCGCCGGCGGGCCGTACCGCTGTGTTCGTCGGGGACCTGGTCGACCGCGGCCCGGACACACCGGGCGTGCTGCGCCTGGTGATGGGCATGGTCGCGGCCGGGCACGCGCTGTGCGTGCCGGGCAACCACGAGAACAAGCTGGGCCGGGCGCTGGACGGCAAGAAGGTCAACGTCGCCTACGGTCTGCAGGAGTCGCTGGATCAGCTGGCCGGCGAGTCCGAGGAGTTCCGGGCCGAGGCGCGGGAGTTCATGCGCGGCCTGGTGAGCCACTACCTGCTGGACGGCGGCGCGCTGGTGGTCTGCCACGCCGGTCTGCCGGAGCGGTACCACGGCCGCAACTCGGGCCGGGTGCGCTCGCACGCGCTGTACGGGGAGACCACCGGCGAGACCGACGAGTACGGCCTGCCGGTGCGCTACCCGTGGGCGGAGGAGTACCGGGGCAAGGCGCTGGTGGTGTACGGCCACACGCCGGTGCCGTCGGCGAGCTTCGTCAACAACACCGTCTGCCTGGACACCGGTTGCGTGTTCGGCGGCACCCTGACGGCGCTGCGCTACCCGGAGCGGGAGCTGGTGAGCGTGCCGGCCGAGCGGGAGTGGTACGCGCCGGTGCGTCCGCTGTCCACGGACGCGCCGGGCGCCCGCGAGGGCCGTCCGCTGGATCTCGCCGACGTGGCGGGCCGCCGGATCGTCGAGACCGGGCTGCATGGGCGGGTCGCCGTTCGGGAGGAGAACACGGCGGCGGCGCTGGAGGTGATGAGCCGCTTCGCGCTGGACCCGCGGCTGCTGGCGTACCTGCCGCCGACGATGGCGCCGAGCGCCGCCTCCCGCCGGGACGGCTTCCTGGAGCACCCGCAGGAGGCGTTCGCCGCCTACCGCGCGGACGGCGTGCGGCACCTGGTGTGCGAGGAGAAGCACATGGGGTCCCGCGCGGTGGTGCTGGTCGCCCGGGACGACGCGGCGCTGGAGCAGCGCTTCGGCGTGGCCGGTCCGGGCGCGATCTGGACCAGGACGGGCCGGGCGTTCCTCGCCGACGACGGCCTGACCGCGGCCGTGCTGGGCCGGGTGCGGGTGGCCGCCGAGCGCTCGGGGCTGTTCGACGAGCTGGGCACCGGCTGGCTGCTGCTGGACGCCGAGCTGATGCCCTGGTCGCTGAAGGCCGTGGAACTGCTGCGCCGCCAGTACGCGGCGGTCGGCGCGGCGGCGGGCGCCGCCCTGCCGGAGGCGCTGGCGGCCCTGGAGCGGGCGGCCGGTCGCGGGCTGGACCTGGCGGAGCTGACCGCCAAGCAGCGGCGGCGCGCGGCCGACGCGCAGGCGTTCACCGAGGCGTACCGGCGGTACTGCTGGCCGACCGAGGGGCTGTCGGGCGTGCGGCTGGCGCCGTTCCAGGTGCTGGCCGCCGAGGGGGCGAACCTCGCCGTACGCCCGCACGACGAGCACTTGGCCTGGATCGACCGCCTGGTCGCGGCCGACGAAGCGGCGGCCGAAGCGAGGGCCGAAGCCGCGCTCGCAGCGGCGTCCGTGACGGCGTCCGAGGCGGCGTCCGAAACGGACGGCGACCGGGCACCGGTCCTGCACCGCACCGGCCGTCTCCTGGTGGACACCGAGGACGAGGCCTCGGTGGCGGCCGCCACGGCCTGGTGGGAGGAGCTGACGGCGGCGGGCGGCGAGGGCATGGTGGTCAAACCGCTGGCCTCGGTGGTGCGCACGAAGCGGGGCGGGGGCCGTCCGGGCGGGCTGGTGCAGCCGGGGGTGAAGGTGCGCGGCCGGGAGTACCTGCGGATCGTCTACGGCCCGGACTACACCGAGTACCTGGACCGGCTGCGCGAGCGGTCGCTGGGCCACAAGCGCTCGCTGGCGCTGCGCGAGTACGCGTTGGGCCTGGAGGCGCTGGACCGGCTGGCGGCCGGCGAGCCGCTGTGGCGGGTGCACGAGCCGGTGTTCGCGGTGCTCGCGCTGGAGTCCGAGCCGGTCGATCCGCGCCTGTAGGCCGACCGGACGCAGAAGGGGGTCCGCGCCCGTAGGCCGACGGCGTCCAGGAGGTCCGCGCCTGTAGGCCGACCGGGCGTTGAGGGTGCCCGCGGCTGTAGGCCGACCGGGCGTTGAGGGGGAGTCCGCGGCGGGGCTCCCCCTCTCCCACCCCCGCCGTGTATAGAAATTCCGAGCATCGTATAGACTTGCTACTTTCCCGTACGTCCCGTCATCCCAGGAGCCCGGTATGGCCTTCAACCTCCGGAACAGGCACTTCCTCAAGGAGCTCGACTTCACGCCCCAGGAGTTCCGCTTCCTGGTGGACCTCGCCGCCGGGCTCAAGGCGGCCAAGTATGCGGGCACCGAGCAGCCCCGGCTGCGCGGGAAGAACATCGCGCTGATCTTCGAGAAGACCTCCACCCGTACTCGCTGCGCCTTCGAGGTCGCCGCCCACGACCAGGGCGCCACCACCACCTACCTGGACTCGTCCGGTTCGCAGATCGGCCACAAGGAGTCCATCCGGGACACCGCCCGGGTGCTCGGCCGGATGTTCGACGGCATCGAGTACCGCGGCCACGGCCAGGAGATCGTCGAGGAGCTGGCCGCGAATGCCGGCGTCCCGGTCTGGAACGGTCTCACCGACGAGTGGCACCCCACCCAGATGCTGGCCGACGTGCTCACCATGACCGAGCACGGCACCAAGCCGCTGACCGGGACCGCCCTCGCCTACCTCGGCGACGCCCGCTCCAACATGGGCAACTCGCTGCTGGTCACCGGCGCCCTGCTCGGCATGGACGTCCGGATCGTCGCCCCGCGCTCCCTCTGGCCGGCCGAGGATGTCCGGAAGGCGGCCGAGACGCTGGCCGAGGCGACCGGCGCCCGGATCACCCTCACCGAGGACGTGGCCGAGGGCGTGGCCGACGTGGACTTCCTCTACACCGACGTCTGGGTCTCGATGGGCGAGCCCAAGGCGGTCTGGGCCGAGCGGATCGAGTTGCTCAAGCCCTACCAGGTGTCGATGGACACCGTCCGGGCCACCGGCAACCCGGCCGTGAAGTTCCTGCACTGCCTGCCCGCGTTCCACGACCTCGGCACGGTGGTCGGGCGGCAGATGTACGAGGCGACCGGCATGACCGAGCTGGAGTGCACCGACGAGTTGTTCGAGTCGGCGCACTCCGTCGTGTTCGACCAGGCCGAGAACCGCCTGCACACCATCAAGGCGGTCCTGGTCGCCACTCTCGGCTCCTGAAGCAGGAGCTCACTTCTCCAGCTTGACGCAGGCCGCCCGGTCGCCCGCCGCGTGCGGGCCGGCCGGGGTGCCCGCGTGCATCACCAGCGAGCGCGCCTCGCCGGGCCGGGGCTGCCAGGGCACCGAGGCCGTCGCGGTGCCCTCGCCGTGCTCGTCGGTGCGCAGCGCCAGCCGCAGTTCGTTGCGCCCGTTGGCGTACGCGGGGTCGGTGGACGGCTGCACCGGGTCCACGGCGTCCTGGTAGTGCGGTCCGGACGAGGCCGGGTCGGCCCCGCAGGAGCCGGTGTGCAGGTGCACCGGGAACTCGTGGTCGGGGGCGAGCCCGGTGACGGTCATGGTGAGCACCGTCCGCCCCGCGGTGGAGCGGTCGGTGACGATCCGGGTGTGCGCGCCGTACGGCACGAGGTCGTCCGCGTAGCTGACGGCGGTCGGCGGGACGAAGGCCGTCGCGGGGTCGAAGGCGGCCTCGACGACGGAGACGGGCGAGGCGATGGGGGCCCGCGGGGTGACGGGGGCCGGCGGGGCGGCGGCGGGGGCGAGCAGGGCCAGCGGCAGCAGCGCGGCGGCGAGCGGAGTGGACATCAACGGGCCTTCCACGGGCGGGGTGACGGACACCGTGCTCAACGGCGCCGGGCGCCGGCGGACACCCTCGAACGGGCTCGGAGGCGAGCGGGCCGCGCGGGCGCGCCCCCGCTCGTCCCGTCGCCGACCGGCGGTTCCGGTGGTGAGCTGGTGTGAGTCGGTGCTGAGTCGACACTGAGCCGGTGCCGAGCCGGTGGTGGGCCGGCAGCGGTGCGGTTGTCGGCCTCCGCCGCCGGAATGGCCGCTGACCTGCGCTTCTATCGACCCAGGCATGCCTGCGGTGGTGAAGGCGACGGCATGCACTATGGTTTATCTCGACATCGAGATAACTGCCCCATAGGATATATCTCGACATCAAGATACTTGCCGAGCGGAGCTCGCCGGCGATGCGGGCAAGGTAAGCCTAAGTAAGGCTGACCTTACCACCGTGGCGGCCGGATACCGCACGAAGCACCCAGAAGGAGTCAGTCGTGTCCGCGAACAGCTTCGACGCCCGCAGCTCGCTGCAGGTGGGCGACGAGTCGTACGAGATCTTCAAGCTCTCCGCCGTCGAGGGTTCCGAGCGGCTGCCGTACAGCCTCAAGGTGCTGCTGGAGAACCTGCTCCGCACGGAGGACGGCGCGAACATCACCGCCGACCACATCCGCGCGCTCGGCAACTGGGACGCCAGCGCCCAGCCGAGCCAGGAGATCCAGTTCACGCCGGCCCGCGTGATCATGCAGGACTTCACCGGCGTGCCGTGCGTGGTCGACCTCGCCACCATGCGTGAGGCCGTCAAGGAGCTGGGCGGCGACCCGGCCAAGATCAACCCGCTGGCCCCGGCCGAGCTGGTCATCGACCACTCCGTCATCGCCGACAAGTTCGGCACCCCGGACGCCTTCGTCCAGAACGTCGAGATCGAGTACGGCCGCAACAAGGAGCGCTACCAGTTCCTGCGCTGGGGCCAGACCGCCTTCGACGAGTTCAAGGTCGTCCCGCCCGGCACCGGCATCGTCCACCAGGTGAACATCGAGCACCTGGCCCGCACCATCATGGTCCGCGGCGGCCAGGCCTACCCGGACACCTGCGTCGGCACCGACTCGCACACCACCATGGTCAACGGCCTGGGCGTGCTGGGCTGGGGCGTCGGCGGCATCGAGGCCGAGGCCGCCATGCTGGGCCAGCCGGTCTCCATGCTGATCCCGCGCGTGGTCGGCTTCAAGCTCAACGGCCAGCTGCCGGCCGGCACCACCGCCACCGACCTGGTGCTCACCATCACCGAGATGCTGCGCAAGCACGGTGTGGTCGGCAAGTTCGTCGAGTTCTACGGCGAGGGCGTCTCCGCGATCCCGCTGGCCAACCGCGCCACCATCGGCAACATGTCGCCGGAGTTCGGCTCGACCTGCGCGATCTTCCCGATCGACGCCGAGACCATCAACTACCTCAAGCTCACCGGCCGCGACGAGCAGCAGCTCGCCCTGGTCGAGGCGTACGCCAAGGAGCAGGGCCTCTGGCACGACCCGTCGGTCGAGCCGGTCTTCTCCGAGTACCTGGAGCTGGACGTCTCCACCGTCGTCCCGTCGATCTCCGGCCCGAAGCGTCCGCAGGACCGCGTCGTCCTGGCCGAGGCCGCCACCCGGTTCGCCGAGGCGCTGCCGACCTACTCCGCCGAGGCCTCGAAGCCGACCCTCGTCACCGCCCCCGACGGGTCGAAGTACGAGATCGACAACGGCGCGGTCGTGATCGCCTCGATCACCTCCTGCACCAACACCTCCAACCCCTCCGTCATGCTGGGCGCCGCCCTGCTGGCGAAGAAGGCCGTGGAGAAGGGCCTCACGGTCAAGCCGTGGGTCAAGACCACCCTGGCCCCCGGGTCCAAGGTCGTCATGGACTACTACGAGAAGGCCGGCCTGCTCCCGTACATGGAGAAGCTGGGCTTCAACCTGGTCGGCTACGGCTGCGTCACCTGCATCGGCAACTCGGGCCCGCTGCCCGAGGAGGTCTCGGCCGCCGTCAACGAGGCCGACCTGGCGGTCGTCTCGGTGCTCTCCGGCAACCGCAACTTCGAGGGCCGGATCAACCCGGACGTGAAGATGAACTACCTGGCCTCCCCGCCGCTGGTGGTCGCCTACGCCCTGGCCGGCAACATGAACATCGACATCACCCGCGACGCCCTGGGCCAGGACGCCGACGGCAACGACGTCTTCCTCGCCGACATCTGGCCGTCGGAGCGGGAGGTGGCGGACACCGTCGCCGGCTCCATCGACGAGGCGATGTTCGACAAGGGCTACCAGGACGTCTTCGCCGGTGACCACCGCTGGCAGTCGCTCCCGGTCCCGACCGGCAACACCTTCGAGTGGGACGCCGAGTCCACCTACGTGCGCAAGCCCCCGTACTTCGAGGGCATGGCCAAGACCCCGAGCCCGGTGACCGACATCGCCGGCGCCCGCGTCCTGGCCAAGCTGGGCGACTCGGTCACCACCGACCACATCTCCCCGGCCGGCAACATCAAGCCGGGCACCCCGGCGGCGCAGTACCTGACCGCCAACGGTGTCGAGAAGCGCGACTTCAACTCCTACGGCTCGCGCCGCGGCAACCACGAGGTGATGATCCGCGGCACCTTCGCCAACATCCGTCTGCGCAACCAGATCGCGCCGGGCACCGAGGGCGGCTACACCCGCGACTTCACCCAGGCCGACGGCCCGGTGTCGTTCATCTACGACGCCTCGCAGAACTACCAGGCCGCCGGCACCCCGCTGGTCGTCCTGGCCGGCAAGGAGTACGGTTCCGGCTCGTCCCGTGACTGGGCCGCCAAGGGCACCGCGCTGCTGGGCGTCAAGGCCGTCATCGCCGAGTCGTACGAGCGCATCCACCGCTCGAACCTGATCGGCATGGGCGTCCTGCCGCTGCAGTTCCCGGAGGGCCAGACCGCCGAGTCCCTCGGTCTGACCGGCGAGGAGACCTTCTCCTTCACCGGCGTGACCGAGCTCAACGAGGGCCGCACCCCGAAGACCGTCAAGGTCAAGGCCGGTGACAAGGAGTTCGACGCGGTCGTCCGCATCGACACCCCCGGTGAGGCGGACTACTACCGCAACGGCGGCATCCTGCAGTACGTGCTGCGCTCGCTCATCGGCTGAACCGAGTTCTAGGTTCTGTCCGCGCGATCATGAGCGGAGCCAGATGGCCAGTGCGGCGACCGTGACTGTGCCGAGAAAGACGTACACGCGTTTGTCGTACCTGG
>NZ_JBFBIR010000074.1:0-33980 GCF_040685715.1 Kitasatospora sp. NPDC088264 | reverse complement strand
AAGTAGATCGGCACCAGCAGCAGCGAGCCCACGCACAGCGTGACCGCGACGCGCTCGAAGCGCTGGAACGAGCCGGTGAACGCCGAGGCGATGATCACCACCGCCGCCAGCACCACCGCGGCGACCTTCGGCAGCCCGAGGTATCCGGCCGCCAGGGTGACACCGATGAACTCGGTGACCAGCGTCAGCGCGTTCAGCAGGAACAGGTCGATGACGCTGAACGCGCCCCAGAACTTCCCGAAGCGCTCCAGGATCAGCCGGGCGTGGCCGACACCGGTGACAGCGCCCAGGCGCAGCACCATCTCCTGGTTCACGTACAGCACCGGGACCAGCATCAGCAGCGTCCACAGCAACTGCGTGCCGTAGTTCTGCCCCGCCTGCCCGTACGTCGAGAAGGCGCCCGCGTCGTTGTCGCCGACCATCACGATCAGGCCGGGGCCCACGATGGCGAGCAGGGTCTTGAGTCTTGCGGACAGGCCGTGGCGCGGCGTGGTGTCGTCGAGCCGGATGGTGCCGAGCGCACCCTTGATGTCGCCGACGTGGGCGTCGTCCAGTACCGC
This sequence comes from Kitasatospora sp. NPDC088264, assembly GCF_040685715.1. Lineage (NCBI taxonomy): Bacteria > Bacillati > Actinomycetota > Actinomycetes > Kitasatosporales > Streptomycetaceae > Kitasatospora > Kitasatospora sp. NPDC088264. The sequence goes on along the minus strand of NZ_JBFBIR010000074.1, from coordinate 33,420 downwards.
TGAACGCGGGGCGGGGACCTTGGAGTTGAGCGTGGCGTTGGTGGTCATGACGATCCTCCCGTGGGCCCCGGGGCAGGCGGGGCGATCGGGGGCGCACGGCGGCGATCCCCCTGCGGACGGGCGCGGCGCATCGCCACCCGGCGGTGCGGGCCCGTTCGGGCACGGCGAAGCCGGGTGTTGAGGTGATGTACCGTCAGAAATGTTCGCAGGGAGGGTCGTTACCGCGTGCCGGGAGTGTGCGAGGACAGGCGGGGGTAGGGGCAACTGTGGCCCGGACTACTGCAATCCATGTCTCTCGCCTCCTCCCGGTCGACGCACCCCGTGGTGCGTGTGATCGACGCGGCAAGGAGTTCGCCGGCGCGCGAAGCGACCGCCGGTTCACCCCAACTCGTCAGAGCTTTGGCACTCCACGGCGTGTCCAGCCCGGTCGGGCCGGAAGCCACTTCGGATCAACCCTTAGGTCGGGAAGATCTGTCCTAACCCTGGGCGTCTCTCGACGTCGTCGGATCAGTGGCCTGTGTCCGTGAAGAAGCCTCACCGAACGAGGTGCCTTCTTCAAACCTCCAGAAGCATAGACCGCGCGGAGGCCGATACTTGCGTACTTGGTAGAACCTTTACCTTCTGTCTCCGGTCGTCCCGGCCAAGGCGCGGCGAGGGGTGGCGGGGGGCGGCGGGGCGGATCGGGTGACGTGGGGTTTTGCCGCCGGGCCGCCACGGAACGACTTCCCACCGCATCGGCAGCAGCACCAGGTTGCGCCCGAATCCGAGGGGTGGCATGGCGTCCGCAGGCTCCCAGGGTGGTCCCCGGCAGGCGCGGGCCCTCGTGCTCGCCCGCCACGCGAAGCTGTGGCTCGTCCCGAGCATCCTGTGCGGCCTGCTGGCCGTGGTGCTCTCGCTGCTCTACATGGGCGGCATCCTCAACCCGACCGGGCACCTGCACCGGCTCCCGATCGCCCTGGTGAACGCGGATCAGGGCCCGCCGCCGCCGGGCCGGGCGGAGACCCTGGGCGCGCGGCTCAGCCGGGAGATCGTCGCCGGGACGCCCGGCAGCACCGTCGACTGGCGCCAGGTCGACCAGGCCGAGGCGATGGACCAGCTCTCCACCGGGAAGGTCTACGGCGCGCTGCTCGTCCCGCAGGCGTTCACCGCCGACGTGGCGGCACTGACCACCGGCCGGGCCACCGAACGGCCCACCCTGACGGTGCTCACCAACCCCGGCCTCGGCAGCCTCGGCTCCTCGCTGGCCTCCCAGATCACCCAGTCCGCCGCCCACCAGGCCTCGCTGGCGCTCGGCAAGGAGCTGACCGCGGCCGCGCCGCCGTCCGGTTCCGCCGGCTCCGGCTCCGGCTCCGGCTCCGGCTCCGGCACGGGCACCAGCGCCACCGCGCGGCTGCTGCTCGCCGACCCGCTCGCCGTCACCACCCGGGTCGGCCACCCGATCGGCGCCCACAGCGGGCTCGGCCTGAGCGCCTTCTACTACACCCTGCTGGCCGTGCTGACCGGCTTCATCGGCGGCAACATCATCCACAACGGCGTCGACACCGCGCTCGGCTACAGCGACAGCGAGCTCGGCCCCTGGCACACCCGGCGCCCGACCGTCCCGATCACCCGCACCCAGACCCTGCTGCTGAAGATGGTCATGACGGCCGGCATCATGCTGCTCACCACCACCCTGGTGATGCTCTGCTCGGTCACCGTCCTCGGCATGGACGCCCCGCACCAGGCGCTGCTCTGGGTCTTCGCCTACTGCGCCAGCCTCGCCGTCGGCCTCGGGGTCCAGGCGATCAATGCGGCGTTCGGCGGGATCGGGCAGCTGGTGTCCATGTTCGTCTTCATCGCGCTGGCGCTGCCCTCCTCGGGGGCGACCATCCCGCTCCAGGCGGTGCCCGGCTTCTACCGCTTCCTCAGCGTCTTCGAGCCGATGCGCCAGCTCAGCGACGGCATCCGGGCGATCCTGTTCTTCGACGCCCGGGCGGACGCGGGCCTGGCCCGGGGCTGGACCATGATCGCGGTCGGCGTGCTGCTCGCCCTGGCCTTCGGCTTCGGGATGACCCGGTACTACGACCGCAAGGGCCTGCACCGCTGGACGCCGCAGCCGTCGGAGTAGGCGTTCAGGAGTGGGCGTTCAGGAGCGGGCGTTCAGGAGTGGGCGTCTGGAGTGGGCGCCGTCCTCGGTTCCTACGCCTTGGTGACGGTGACCTTGAGGTGCTTCATGATCGGCTGGTCGCTCTGGGTGCTGTGGTCGGCGATCGCGCACAGCACGTTCATCTCGGGCATGTAGCCCGCCGCGCAGCCGCGCGGGATGTCGTACGGGATCGCGAGGTAGCCGTTCAGGGTGCGGGTGCTGCCGTCCTTCGCGGTGCTGGTGATGTCGACCGGATCGAACTCGGCGATGCCGCGCTCGCGCATGTCGTCGGTGTTCAGGAAGACCAGCGTGCGCAGGTTCCGCACGCCCCGGTAGCGGTCGTTGTCGGAGTAGATCGTGGTGTTCCACTGGTCGTGGGAGCGCATGGTGCCCAGCGCCAGGGTGCCCGGGGCGGGGACGACGTCGGGCAGCGGGGCGGTGGAGAACTCGGCCCGCCCGGAGGGGGTGAGGAAGACCAGTTCGCGGGCCGGCTGCTTGATCCGGAACCCGAGGGGCAGCCGCACCCGGCGGTTGAAGTCCTCGAAGCCGTCCAGCGCCCGGGACATGGTGTCGCGGATGCGGTCGTAGTCCTCGATGTACCACTCCCACGGTGTCCCGCTGTCCGGCAGCGCCGCGCGGGCCATCCCGGCGACGATGGCGGGCTCGGACAGCAGGTGCGGGGAGGCCGGGCGCTTCATGCCGACGGACAGGTGCACCATGCTCATCGAGTCCTCGACCGAGGTGCTCTGCACCCCGCCGCGCTGGTGGTCCTTCTCGGTGCGGCCCAGGCACGGCAGGATCAGCGCCCGGCGGCCGTGCACCAGGTGGCTGCGGTTCAGCTTGGTGCTCACCTGGACGGTCAACTCGCAGCCGCGCAGCGCCTCGTGGGTGTAGGGCGTGTCGGGAGCGGCGAGCGCGAAGTTGCCGCCCATGGCGACGAAGACCGTCACCTCGCCGCGCCGCATCGCCTCGATGGCGGAGACGGTGTCCAGGCCGTGCGCGCGCGGCGGGTCGATCCCGCAGGCCTCGGCGAGGCGGTCCAGGAACTCGGGTGAGGGGCGGTGGTCGATGCCGCAGGTGCGGTTGCCCTGGACGTTGCTGTGCCCGCGCACCGGCGACGGGCCGGCGCCCTCGCGGCCCAGGTTGCCGCGCAGCAGCAGGAGGTTGACGATCTCCCGCACGGTGTCCACGCCGTGCTCGTGCTGGGTGACGCCCAGGCACCAGCTGACGATGGAGCGGTCGGCGTCGCGGTAGACCCGGGCGGCCTTGAGGACCTCGGCCCGGTCGAGCCCGCTCTGCCGCTCGATCTCCTCCCAGGGGGTGGCCCCGCACAGCGCGCGGTAGGCCTCGAACCCGGTGGTGTGGCGCTCGATGAACTGCCGGTCCAGGGCCCGGGGGTCGGCCGTGGCCTGCTCCAGGATCGCCTTGGCCATGCCGCGCACCAGTGCCATGTCGCCGCCGATGCGCGGCTGGAGGTTCAGGGTGCTGGTCTTCGTGGACTTGAACAGCGCCATGTCCACGAAGTCGTGCGGGACGATGGTGCGGGTGGCGGCCGCCTCGATCAGCGGGTTGATGTGCACGATCTGCGCGCCGCGACGGTGCGCGTCGGCGAGGGCGGTGAGCATCCGGGGCGCGTTGGAGGCGGCGTTGACGCCCATGATGAACAGCGCGTCGGTGACCTCCCAGTCCTTGAGGTCGACCGTGCCCTTCCCGGTGCCCAGCGAGGCCTGGAGGGCGCGTCCGCTGGCCTCGTGGCACATGTTGGAGCAGTCCGGCAGGTTGTTGGTGCCCAGTTCGCGGGCCATCAGCTGGTAGAGGAAGGTGGCCTCGTTGCCGAGCCGGCCGGAGGTGTAGAAGGCGGCCCGGTTCGGGTCGTCCAGCTCGCGCAGGGTGCGGCCGACCAGCTCGAAGGCGTCCTTCCAGCTGATCGGGACGTAGTGGTCCGAGGCGGCGTCGTACACCATCGGCTCGGTGAGGCGGCCCTGGTCCTCCAGCGCGAAGTCGCTCCACCCGGACAGCTCGGTCACCGAGTGGGCGGCGAAGAACTCGCGGCCGACCCGCTTGCGGGTCATCTCCCAGGTGACGTGCTTGATGCCGTTCTCGCAGATGTCCAGGTGCAGGCCCTTGGTGTCGTCCGGCCAGGCGCACCCGGGGCAGTCGAACCCGGTGTTCTCGTGGTTCATCCGCATGATCGCCCGGGGCCCGTCCACGTACGCGCCCTCCTTCACCAGGAAGCGCGTCACGCTCTTCGCGGCACCCCAGCCGGCGGCCGGGTGGTGGTACGGCGCGAACTGCGGCGGCCCGACGGGGTCGGGGCCCACGGCCGGCTCGTCCCGGGCGGGGCGGTTCCGGGCGGCGTGGTTCTGCGCGGGGTCCTGCGCGGAGTCGTCCCGCGCGCGGCCGTCGGGGGAGTTCACGAAGCCCTCCGTCCGCCGACCGACAGCACGACCGCGCTCGCCGCGCCGTTCGGCGCCTCGTAGTTCACGGTCTCCCCGGCATGCCGCCCGAGCAGCGCCCGCCCGAGCGGGCTGTCTGCGGTCACCAGGGTCTCCTCCCGCACCTCGGCGAGCTCCGCCACCTCGACGGTCTCCTCCACCCCGTCCGCGAACCGCACGGTGACGGTGGAGCCCACCCCCACCACCTCCGTGGACGGCGGCCCGGCGGCGGCCCCCTCGCGGACCCGGGCCTCCAGCTCGGCGATCCGCTCGTCCAGCCGGGCGACGTCGTCGGCCCGCTGCAACTCGTCCGCCGCGTCCGCCCGGTCGCCGACGTCCTCCCCGCGCAGCGTCCCCACCACTTTCGCCCGCTCGCCGCGCAGCTCGGCCAACTCCTCCTGCACGGCGCGCAGGGCCTCGGCACTGATGGGCTCGGGACCGTCTGTCATGGCTGCTCCCGGGTCGTTCGCGGAACGCTCAAGCACGGGTCGCTTCCATTACCCCACCACCCCGCACCCCCGGCAAATCCGCCGTGGGCGAGGCTCCCGCGACCGGCCCCGGGGGTGGCGGTGATCACCTTCGCGGTGGGCGGGCGTCGGGGCGGTGGGCCCCGGTCGGGACGAAGCCGCAGGTCCGGGCGGTGCGGGCGGGGCGCGGCCGGGCAGGCGGGGGGAGGGACCGGCCGAAGGGGTGGGGGCGGGCGAAGCTACCATGTGCGCAACACCCTCAGCTCGAAAGATGGACTTGTGACTGTCAACGACGACGTGTTCACGGACTGGAAGAACCGCGAGGAGATCGCGGAGTCGATGATCCCGATCATCGGGCGACTGCACCGCGAGCGGGACGTGACCGTCCTGCTGCACAGCAGGTCCCTGGTGAACAAGTCGGTGGTCAGCATCCTGAAGACGCACCGCTTCGCCCGCCAGATAGCCGGCGAGGAGCTCTCGGTCACCGAGACGATGCCCTTCCTGAGTGCGCTGACCACCCTGGACCTCGGCCCCTCGCAGATCGACATCGGCATGCTCGCCGCGACCTACCGGGCCGACGACCACGGCCTGTCGGTCGAGGAGTTCACCGCCCGGGCCGTCTCCGGCGCCACCGGCGAGAACAAGCTGGAGCGCCGCGACGCCCGCGACGTCGTCCTCTACGGCTTCGGCCGGATCGGCCGCCTGGTCGCCCGCCTGCTGATCGAGAAGGCCTCCGGCAACGGCCTGCGCCTGAAGGCCATCGTCGTGCGCGACAGCGGCGGCGACGACCTGGTCAAGCGCGCCTCGCTGCTGCGCCGGGACTCCATCCACGGCCAGTTCCAGGGCACGATCACCGTCGACGAGGCGAACAACAAGATCATCGCCAACGGCAACGAGATCACCGTGATCTACTCCGACGACCCGACCAAGGTCGACTACACGGAGTACGGGATCAAGGACGCCATCCTGATCGACAACACCGGCCGCTGGCGCGACCGGGAGGGCCTGTCCAAGCACCTGCGCCCCGGCATCGCCAAGGTCGTGCTGACCGCGCCGGGCAAGGGCGACGTCCCGAACATCGTCCACGGCGTCAACCACGACACGATCAAGCCCGACGAGCAGATCCTGTCCTGCGCCTCCTGCACCACCAACGCCATCGTCCCGCCGCTGAAGGCGATGGACGACGAGTACGGCGTGCTGCGCGGGCACGTGGAGACCGTCCACTCGTTCACCAATGACCAGAACCTGCTGGACAACTACCACAAGGCCGACCGTCGCGGCCGCTCGGCACCGCTCAACATGGTGATCACCGAGACCGGCGCCGCCTCGGCCGTCGCCAAGGCCCTCCCGGACCTCCAGGCGAAGATCACCGGCAGCTCGATCCGCGTCCCCGTGCCGGACGTCTCGATCGCCATCCTCAACCTGCAGCTGGCCCGCGAGACCAACCGCGAGGAGGTCCTCGACTACCTGCGCGACGTCTCGCTGACCTCGCCGCTGAAGCGCCAGATCGACTACACCGACTCCCCGGACGCGGTCTCCAGCGACTTCATCGGCTCGCGCCACGCCTCGATCGTCGACGCCGGCGCCACCAAGGTCGAGGGCGACAACGCGATCCTCTACCTGTGGTACGACAACGAGTTCGGCTACTCCTGCCAGGTCATCCGGGTCGTCCAGTACGTCTCGGGCGTCGAGTTCCCGACCTACCCGGCCCCGGCGGTCTGATCCTCAGGTAGTTCAGGTAGTTCAGGTAGTTCAGGTAGTTCAGGTAGTTCCGGCAGTCCCGGCGGCGGGGCGGTGACCAGTACGGTCACCGCCCCGCCGCCGTTCACGCCCCCGCTCCGTCCTTGATCGGCTCGGGTGCACCCGGACGCGGGTGGGCCGGGGGCGGCGGCTATCTTGATGGGTCACGGACATCCGGAGGGAGCGGGCGATGGGGATGGGGATGGCTGGTCGGAGGGTGGCTGCCGCAGTGGCGGCCGGGGCGTTGATGGGGGTGCTGGCCGGGTGCTCGTCGGGTTCTACGGGGAGTTCCCCGGCGGGCTCGGACGCGGCCAAGGGCGCGGCGGGGGCGGCGAGCGCGGTGGCGAGCGCGACGGGTCCGGCGGGCGGTGAGAGCGGTGCAGGGGCTTCGGTCCCGGCGTCGGCGTCCGCGTCTGCTGCCGCGACGGGGGCGGGTGCGGCCTCGGGTGCGGCCTCGGCGCCGACGACCGGAGGCGGCGGCGCCGGGGCCTCCGCTCCGCCGGCCGGTGCGGCGACGCCCGGGGCGGACCTGGAGGCGGTGCTGCTGGACGACAAGCTCGTCGGGCAGGTGCTGCCGGACGCGAAGGCGATGGCGGGCTGGGAGGAGGAGAAGCGCAAGGTCGACACCATCGACCACGCCACCACCTGCACCGCGTCGGTGCCGTGCACCGGCAAGCCGCTCAGCGGCTCCGTCCGGTTCTCCTCGGGGGATCTGGTCGCCCGCTTCATCGTCGAGACGCTGCCGACCCGCGACGCCGCCAAGGGCAAGCTCAAGGAGTCCTACGCCTCCTACGGAGCCGGGCCGTTCCGCAAGGTCGACTCCCCGGTGCTGGGCAGCGAGAGCCAGGTCTTCCAGGGCCAGCTGGGCGAGGGTGAGGGCATCGGCATCGTGCTGCGCTCGGGCACCGTCGTCGCCAGCGTGACCACCGAGGGCGGGCCGGCCGACGTGGCTGCCGCCCGGCGGTTCGGGGCGATGCTGGTCAAGCGGATCGAGCAGGCCCAGGCGGGCAGGACCCCGGACGCCGGGCTCGGACTGGCCTGACGGCCGCCGCGTACGCGAAGCGAAGCCCCGGGCCGAGGAGGCGCCGGGGCCGTTTGCGCTCGGCGCCGGACCGGACGGCGTCGGACCGGACGGCGCCGCCGCCCTCGACGTGCCCTCACCCCGTTCGACGTGCCCTCACCCCGGCCGTCGGCCCCGGCCGTTCGCCCCGGTCGGCGGGCCGTGGGGCGGTCCCCGCGCGGGCCGGACCGGGACCGCCCCTGGGCTGGGGAAACGGATGTCGGTCGGCCGTGATATCTACTCATCTGGGGTGGCCGTCGTGCGGCCATGCGAAAGATGCCGATGATGTTCGAGGGGGCCACACATGCCGCTGTTCCGACGCCGCTCCGGCGAGGAGGCCGCGCAGAGCGGGGCGGGCTGGCGCGGGAGGGTGCGACGGGCCGTCGGGTCCGCGCCCGTGGCGGCCGTTGCGGCGCCGCGGCTGGATCCGGCGCTCGGGGACGAGTCGCTGCGCCTGATGCTCGGCCAGGCCGCCGCCGGTGACTGGGCGGCCCTGGGCCCCGCGCTGGCCGCCGTCGGGGACGGCGCCGATCTGACCGGGCGGGTCGGTGCGATCGCCGAGGTGCCCCGGGTCGAGGAGTGGACGGCCCGGGCCCTCGCCGACCGGCCCGAGGACACGTCGGCGCTGCTGCTGTCCGGTGCCCGGCACGTCACCTGGGCCTGGGAGGCCCGGACGGGTGCCCGGGCGAAGCACGTGTCCGAGAAGCAGTGGAAGGTGTTCCACGAGCGGCTGGACGTCGCCGAGGAGCAGCTGCTGGAGGTCGCCGAGCGCGAGCCTTCCTGGCTCGCCCCCTGGTACTTCCTGCAGATCAGCGCCCGCGGCGCCTCGCTCCCGGCGGAGGTCGCGACCTGCCGCTTCGAGGCCGCCGTGCGCCGTGCTCCCGGGCATCCGGCCTCGCACCGCCAGCGCCTCCAGCAGCTGTGCGCCAAGTGGGGCGGCTCGCACGAGGAGATGCACGCCTTCGCCCGGTCCTCGATGCTCGCGGCGCCGGAGGGCAGCCAGCTCGGCGAGCTGGTCGTGCTGGCGCACCTGGAGCGCTGGCTGGACCTCCCGGACGGTGAGGACCGCGCCTACCTGGCCAGTGCGGAGGTGGTGGCCGACTTGCAGGAGGCGGCCTTCCGCTCCGTGCTGCACCCGGACTTCACGCCGGTCCGCGGCTGGCAGGGTTCCTTCAACGCCTTCGCGATGGCCTTCTCGCTGGCCGGCCAGCGCAAGACCGCGCGCCTGCTGTTCGAGGCCTTGGACGGCGCCGTCACCGAGTCGCCCTGGCACTTCCTGTCCGGTGATCCGCTCAAGGCGTTCGCCTCCCACCGGGACCGCTGCGCGTACTGACGCCCCGGCCCCCCAGAACCTCCGTCACCCGCCCCGCGATCGAAAGAGCCCCCGGTGTCCCCATCCGAGAACCCGACGCCCGACAACGCGGCGAGCGCGCACACCTTCCAGGTGGACCTGCGCGGCCTGGTGGACCTGCTCTCCCACCACCTCTACTCCAGCCCGCGGGTGTACCTGCGCGAGCTGCTGCAGAACGCGGTGGACGCGATCTCCGCCCGCCGCGCCCTCGATCCGCAGGCGCCGGCCCGGATCGTCGTGCGCGCCGACGACGAGCTGAGCGTCACCGACACCGGCGTCGGCCTGACCGAGGCGGACGTCCACACCTTCCTCGCCACCATCGGCCGCAGTTCGAAGCGCGACGCCGACGGCCGGCTGGACGGCGCCGGGCTGGCCCAGGCCCGCGGCGACTTCATCGGCCAGTTCGGCATCGGCCTGCTGGCCTGCTTCGTGGTCGCCGACGAGATCACCGTGGTGACCCGCTCCGCCGCCACCCCGGACGCGCCGGTGATCGAGTGGCGCGGCGGCTCCGACGGCCGCTACACGATCCGCACCCTGCCCGCCGCGGCCAAGCCGGAGCCGGGCACCACCGTGACGCTGGTCCCCCGCGCCGACGCCGCCGAGTGGACGCGGTCGGGCCGTGTCCTCGCGCTGGCCCGGGACTTCGGCAGCCTGCTGCGCCACGACGTCACGGTGGTGGACGCGAACGGCACCGAGCACCGGGTGAACCGCACCCCGCCGTGGGCCGAGCGGCACGGCTCGCCGCTGGCCCGGCGCGACGCGCTGACCGAGTACTGCCGCGCAGCCTTCGACTTCACCCCGCTCGACACCATCGACCTGGACCTGCCGCTGGTCGGCCTGCGCGGCGTCGCCTACGTGCTGCCGGACGCGGCCCCGCCGTCCCGCCGTTCGGGCCACCGGGTGCACCTCAAGGGCATGCTGCTGTCCGACCAGGCCGCCGAACTGCTGCCGGACTGGGCGTTCTTCGTCCGCTGCGTGGTGGACACCGACGGCCTGCGCCCGACCGCCTCCCGCGAGGGCCTGTACGCGGACGAGACGCTGGCCGCCGTCCGCGACGCGCTGGGCGTCCGGATCCGCGACTGGCTGACCGGCCTGTCCGCGAGCGATCCGGCGCTGCTGCACCGCTTCCTGTCCGTGCACCACCTGGCCGTCAAGGAACTCGCCCGTTACGACGACGAGTTGCTGCGGATGATGCTGCCGTGGCTGCCGTTCGAGACCACCGACGGCAACGTCACCCTGGACGAGTTCACCCGCAGCCACCCGGTGGTGCTGGTGACCCGCACGGTCGAGGAGTTCCGCCAGGTCGCCCCGATCGCCGGCGCCGCCGGCCTCGGCGTGGTCAACGGCGGCTACACCTACGACCGCGACCTGGTGCACCGGCTGCCCGAGATCCGTCCCGGCGTCTCGGTCTCCGACCTCGACCCGGGCACCGTCACCGCGCACCTGGACACCGTCGACCCGGCCGCCGAGCTCGCCGCGAACGCCTTCCTCGCCGTCGCCCGCGAGGTGGTCGGCCGCTTCGACTGCGACGTCGCCCTGCGCAGCTTCCACCCGACCAACGCGCCCGCGCTGCTGCTGGACAACCGGGAGGCCCGGCACGAGCGCAGCCGCGCCCAGCTCGCCGAGGAGGCCGACGGCCTGTGGGCGGACATCCTGGGCTCGCTGCGCGCCGAGGCGCCCCGCGCCCAACTGGTGCTCAACCACCTCAACCCGCTGGTGCGCCGCGCCGCGACGGTCACCAACCGCGAGCTGGCCGTCACCGCCGTCGAGGCGCTGTACGGGCAGGCCGTGCTGATGACCCGCCGCCCGCTCAAGGCCAGTGAGAGCGCCCTGCTCAACCGCTCGTTCATCAGCCTGCTCGACCACGCCATGCTCGGCCACGAGTCGGCCGGCCCGGACCGCACCGACCCGAAGGAGGCCTGATGCTGGACACCCCCGACGCGGTGATGGCCGCGCTGCGCGAGAACGACGCCCGCCCGTACGGCCGCCAGCGGACCGTCGCGGCCGAGGAACTCGTCGACGCCGCCGAGCAGTTCGACGACACCGGGGCGCGCTCGATGGCCCTGCTGGAGCTGATGGAGGCGTACGAGTACGACGGCGAGCGCAGCAAGAGCCCGGTCGTCTTCGCCCGCCTCCTCAAGCTGTGGGACGCCGACCCGGACGGCTTCGGCGAGTGGGCCCGCCAGCAGGTGTTCTGGCGCTTCAAGTGGGTGGCCGGCGCGCTCCTGGGCAACCCGGACGTGCCGCTGCCGGCCCTGCGGCGCTGGCACACCGAACTGCGCGACCGCTACCGGGCGGCCGGCTTCGACCTCCAGCCGTACTACGCCCAGCGCTACCACCTGGCCGCGCAGACCGGCACCGGCCGCCAGGACGCCTACGAGCTGTGGACGGCCCGCCCGCGCTCCGAGCTGAGCGACTGCCACGCCTGCGAGACCCGGGCGCGCGCCGAGCACTTCGCGGACGCGGGCGACGACGCCCGGGCGCTGGAGGTCCTGCAGCCGGTCCTCGACGGCCGGAGCAGCTGCGAGCAGGAGCCCGCCCTCAGCCAGGCCGCGGCCCTGCTCCCGCTGCTGCGCCGGGGCCGTCTGGACGAGGCCCGCTCCAGCCACCTGACCGGCTACCGCGCCGCGCGCGGCAAGGCCTCGATGGCGCACGCCGTCGGCCGCCATGTCGAGTTCTGCGCGCTGTCCGGCAACGAGCCGCGCGGCCTGGAACTGCTCGCCGAGAACCGCGACCTGTTCGCGGTGGCCGGCGAGCCGTCCGGGCTGCTGTCCTTCCTCACCGGCGTCGAGGTGCTGCTCGCCGTCCTGGCCCGGGGCGGCCACGGCGGGCTCGCCGTCAGCGGCCCGCCCGGCACCTCCTGGACGGCGGACACCCTGCTCGCCCACGTGCGCGCCGAGGCCGACGCGCTCGCCGCCCGCTTCGACGCCCGCAACGGCACCGACGCGGTCGGCGCCGACCGGCGCGCCCGGCTGGCCCGCGAGCCGCTGCTGGCCGAGCCGCTGGCCCTCGGCGTGCGCGCCGCCGCCGCGCCCGAGCTGGCCGCCGCCCCGGCGCTCGCGCCCGCACCGCGTCGGGCCGTCGAGCCGGCGCCGGAGGACTTCACCGCCCTGGTGGTCCGGGCCCGCGAGCTGGAGCTCGTCGGGCACCCGGACGCCGACCGGCTCTGGCGGCGGATCGCCGAACGCGCCGCCGCCGACGGCTTCGCCCACCCCGAGGGCACCGCGGTCGGCAGCCCCGGGCGGCTGCGCGCCGAACTCGCCGAGCAGCGGGCCCACCAGGCGCTGGAGCGGGACGAGCACGCCGACGGCCGGGCCGGGCTGCTGGCCGCCGCCGACCTGTTCGAGCAGGCCGGGCTGCCCGGTCAGGCCCTGATGGTCCGGGCCCGCGCGCTGATCGTGGAACTCGGCGAAGTCGAGGGCACGGTGGCCGACTGGCCGGCGCTCGACGAGGTGCTGCGCCGGGCCGAGGAGCTGCGGTCCGCCGGCGCGATGGCCGACGACGACCACCTGATCGTGTGGCAGGTCCGCGCCTACGCCGCCCACCACGACCTGGTCGAGGCGCTGCCCGAGCCGCCCGCCGAGGCCGTCGAGCGCTTCGAGGCGGCGGCCGGCGGCTACCACCGCACCGCCGTGGAGCTGGGCTCCGCCCGCCGCGCCGCCACCTCCCGCCAGTACCTGGCCGACGCGGCCGCCCGGCAGGGCCGGCTGGCCGAGGCCACCACCGAACTGCGCGAGGTGCTCGGCGAGTTGGACGCGGCCGAACTGCCCTGGCACACCCCGCGGGTGCTCGGCCTGCTGGGCCAGGTGCTGCTGCAGGGCGGCGAGTCCGCCGAGGCCGTCGAGGTGTTCCACCGGGCGCTCGCCGAGGCCGCCCGCTGGGGCGACGACTCCTACCCGTACGCGCCCACCTACCTGATGCTCGGCCACGCGGCCATGGGGGCCGGCGACCGCGGCGGCGCGGTCCGGGCGCTCACCGAGGCGGCCGCGCGCTTCGACCGCAAGGGCCGGGAGGCGGCCGAGGACGCCGCCCGGGCCCGCCTCCAGCTGGCCGACGTGCTGCGCGCCGCCGACCGCACGGCCGACGCCGTCGCGGTGCTGGAGTCGGTGCTGCTGGACGCCGCCGCGCCGGAGCTGGACGTGCGGATGCTCGCGCAGGCCCGGCTGGACCTCGCCCGGGGCCTCACCGAACTGGACGAGCACCGGGACGCCGCCGAGGAGTACCTGCGGCTGGCCGACGCCGTCGCCGGCTGGGAGGAGCAGGACACCCACACCATGGTCGCCTGCGAGGCCGCGCTGGCGCTGGCCCGGGCGGACCGCTGGGAGGCCGCGAAGGCCGCCCTCGACCGCGCCCTCGCGGCCCACGCCCAGGCCCCCCAGGTGGACCAACTGGCCGCGACACTACGCGAGTTCGCCCGGCTGACGATGCACGCCGAGGGCCCGGAGGGGCTGGCGTCGGCGCTGGCCCGGCTGGCCGAGGCGGACGCCGCCGGGGAGCACGCCGGGCAGGCCGGTCAGGAGTACAACCCCTGGTACCTGCGCGGCGGTTCGCACTACGAGCGGGCGCGCTGCCTGGCCATGGCCGAGCGCCACGAGGAGGCGCTGGCCGAGGTCGAGCGGGCGATCGCGGTCTACGAGGGCGGCGACGAGCGGGCCGGGACGTCCCGGGCCGAGGCCGTCCGGCTGGCCGCGCTGATCGAGGGCGCCGACCTCGGCCGTACCGGGGCGGCCGTCGCCCGGCTGACCGCGGGCATCGCCCGCTGCGAGGCCGCCGGCCTCCCGGAGGCGGCGCAGGTGCTGGCCGACCTGCGGGAGCGGTTCGCGGCCGCGAACTGACCGCGGCCGCGAACTGACCGCGGCCGCGAACTGACCGCGGCCGCGAACTGGCCTGCCCGGGGCCCGGGGTGCGCAGATCCCCGGGCCCGGGCGTCGCCCGTCAGCCCGTCGGCCCGTGTCAGCAGGGACCGTCGTCGCCCCAGACGCCCCACTGGCCGCTGGCGCTCGGCACCTCGTTCAGCGTCCACCACTTGGCGTGGTACTTGTGGCCGCCGTACGAGACCTTGCTGCCGCTGGTGTACGTGGTGCTCGCGCTCCACGCCGGGTCGGTGCAGGCCCCGGGGGTGGTCGGGGGAGTCGTCGGCGGCGTGGTGGGCGGGGTGGTCGGCGGGGTGGTCGGCGGCGTGGTGGGGGGCGTCGCCCCGGCGAACTTCACGGTGTACTTGGTGAAGTCCCAGTCGTTCTGCGCCACGCTGGAGCAGGAGCCGGACAGCCCCGGGTCCACCGGGCCCGTGCACTGACGGTCCCGGTTGACCGACCAGTAGGTGTACCGGGCCAGGTTGTGCGCGGTGGCGAAGTCCAGCACGGCCTGGAAGTCCGCCTGCCGGAAGTACTCGGCGGCGTCGGTGCGGCCGTTCATCATCGACACGCCCTCGTGGGCGTAGGCCGTCGCCTCGGACCAGCCGAAGGTGGTCTGGAGGATCTGGTTGAACTTCACCAGCGCGTCGGTCTGCGCGGCGGCGCCGTTGAACCCGCCGTCGAACGGCATGATCGAGTAGTTGTTCGGCGTGAAGCCCTGCGACTTGGCCTCGTTCAGCATCTGTGTGCCGAACCAGCCCGTCCCCGCGTTGGTCCCGGCGGTGGTGATCGAGATGTAGAGGCCGGGGTTGTTCTGCTGGAGGATCCGGGCGGCGCCGATCTCGTTGTGGATCGCCGCGGTGTTCTCGTACTCCGGCTCCTCCAGGTCGAAGTCGATCGCCTTCAACTGGTACTTGGTGATCACCTTCTGGTACCCGGCGGCGGTCGCCTCCGGCGTGCCGCAGACCTGGCCGAGCTTGGTGCCGCCGTACCCGCCGACCGACACCGAGACGTCCCCGCCCTTGCCGCGGATGGTCTGGATGACGCCGGGCATGGTGGTGTCGGTGTCGATCGAGGAGGTGCCGCCCCAGGCCGGCGAACAACTGGTGCCCTGGGCCAGGATGAACGCCA
This sequence comes from Kitasatospora sp. NPDC088264, assembly GCF_040685715.1. Classification (NCBI taxonomy): domain Bacteria; kingdom Bacillati; phylum Actinomycetota; class Actinomycetes; order Kitasatosporales; family Streptomycetaceae; genus Kitasatospora; species Kitasatospora sp. NPDC088264. The sequence goes on along the minus strand of NZ_JBFBIR010000074.1, from coordinate 18,258 downwards.
GCTGGAAGGCCTTCTGTCCGGTGGCGTCCATCACCGCCGCGGCGTCCGGCGGGCTGTTGTCCTCGGGCATCAGATAGGGCGCCGAGGCGTACCAGTTGCTGCCGAGGCCGGTCGTGGTGTCGGCGGCGGCGGAGCCGGTGTTCGCGAGCGCGGCGACGCCGCCGGCGACCAGGCCGAGCACCCCGGCCACGGCGGCGGCGACCCGGCGCGGGCGGCGGCGCGGGTTCCGGGGGGCGGGGCGTGGGGGAAGTGCGCGTTCCATCGAGGGCCTTTCCAGGCGGGACGGCAGTGGGGGAGGGGCTGCTCACGCCGGAGGTGGGGGTGGCGCGCAGACCGAACGGGCCTCCGGCAGGGGGTAGTTGCCGAAGGCTGTCACTGGTATAGACCTGTCGAGGAAGGGCGGTCAACCCCGAAATGGTCAAGCCGGGGTCCGGCGCCGGCGGTGGGCCGGGCGCCGGACGGGCTCCCCGTCAGGCGCGCGCCGCCACGCGGACCCCGGCCCCCGCCCCCTGTGCGACCCCCGCCCCCTGCGCGGCGCCCACCGCCGCCAGCAGCCCGCCGACCGCCGGCGACCACGGCCGGCTGGTCGGCCCGGTGAGCGTGAGCGTGCGGTGGACGGCCGGCCGGATCGGGACGAGCACGCAGTCGGCCGGGAGCATGGTCAGCGCCAGCGCGGGCATCACCGAGACCCCGACGCCCGCGTGCACCATGCCGATGAGCGTGTTGAGGTCGCGGATGCGGTGCCGGGGGGTGAAGCGGGTGCCGGCCCGGCGGAAGGCCTCGCGGATGTGGCGTTCGCAGCCGCCCTCGGAGAGCAGGAAGTCGTCGTCCTCCAGGTCGGCGACATGGATGGTCTCCTGCCCGGCGAGGGGGTGGTCGCGGCGCAGCAGCGCGTGCATGGAGTCGGCCCCGAGCGCGACCGCCCCTGGCGGGAGCGGCCCGGGGTCGACCAGGACGGCGGCGTCGACGGTGCCCGCCTCCAGCCAGGTGGCGAGCTCGTCGTCCTCGCCCTCGAAGACCCGGACGGTGACCTGCGGGTAGGCGGCCTTCCAGTCCCGGAGCAGCCCGGGCAGCAGCGCCTGGCAGACGGTGGTCGGCGCGGCGAGCCGTACGGTCCCGACGGGGCCGCCGGAGTGCCGGGTGGCGATGGCGCGCACGGCGGCTGCGGAGGCGACGGCGGTGCGGGCGTGGGGGAGGACCTGCTCGCCCAGGGGAGTGGGCCGGGCCGGGGTGCCGCGCAGCAGGACGGGCGCGCCGAGGGTCCGCTCCAGCGCGGCGACGGCGTGCGAGACGGCGGACTGGCTGATGCCCAGTTCGTCGGCGGCCGCGCCGAACCCACCGGTGTCGGCGACCGCGACCAGTGCCCTCAGCTGGGCCAGGTTGACCTCCGAGGCCATGAGACTTCCTCATCCATCCGGCACTGCCACTTGTTGGACTCATGCTCTGCCACCGGGCCACCCTCTGTCCAGACGGGACCCGAGGCGGGACCCGAGGCGGGACCCGAGGCGGGACCCGAGACTGGACCCTGGGCGGGACCGGGACGGAACCCGACACGGAACCAACGGGACGAAGGTGGAGGTGATCCGGGTGCGGCGCTGGTTGCCGGGCTTCGTGGCGCTGTCGGCGATCTGGGGCGCGAGCTTCGCGCTGATCAAGGTGGCGGTGGAGGCGGGGGTGCCGCCGCTGTGGGTGGCGCTGTGGCGCTGCGCCCTCGGGGCGGTCACGCTGTGGGCGATCCTCGTGCTGCGCCGCGAGCGCGTCCCCCGCGACCGCGCGCTCTGGGGGCACTCCGCCGTGGTCGCGGTGCTCCTCAACACCGTGCCGTTCACGCTGTTCTCGTTCGGCGAGACCCGGGTCAGCTCCGTCCTCGCCGGGGTGATGAACGCGACCACCCCGCTGTTCACCCTGCTGTTCGCCGTCCTCATCGTCGCCGAGGAGCGCCGCCCCGGCGCCCGTCGGCTCTCCGGACTCGCCCTCGGCTTCGTCGGCGTGCTCACCGTGCTCGGGGTCTGGCGCGGCATCGGCTCCGGCGAGGCCGCCGGCGGCCTCGCCTGCCTGGCCGCGGCCTGCTGCTACGGCGCGGGCTTCACCTACCTGCGCCGCTTCCTCTCCGGCCGGCCGGAGTCGGTGGTCACCCTCTCAGCCGTCCAGATCGCCTGCGCCACCGCCGAGCTGGCCGCCGTCGCGCCGTTCGCCGCGGGCGCCCCGCACTGGCCGGGGGCGGGCGCGGCCGGAGCCCTGCTGGTGCTGGGTGCGGTCGGCACCGGCCTCGCGTACCTGCTCAACCTCGGGCTGGTCCGCACGGCCGGCACCGCGGTGGCCTCCGCCGTCACCTACGTCATGCCGCTGTGGTCCACGGCCCTCGGCGCGGCCTTCCTCGCCGAGCCCGTCGGCTGGAACGCCCTGGCCGGCGGCGTCCTGGTGATCGCCGCCGTCGCCCTGACCCGCCCCCGGCCCGCACTCCGCCCGGCCAGCTCCGCCGTCTCCACGCCTGACGCCCCGAGGCCTGGTCAGAGGGTTCGTTAGAGTGACCGGGTGAACGAGGAGGAGCAGCAGCCGACGGCCGTCTGGGCCGCGCTGCGAGCCCACCCGCTGCACTTCCCCGTCACCCCGTGGGTGCCGCGCTGCTGGGCCTACCTGCTCGGCGGCGCGCTGCTCGGCCCGCTGCTGCTGGCCGCCCTGACGGTGCTGCTGGTGCTCGGTCTGGGCCTGTCCGTGGTCGGGGTCGGACTGCCGGTCCTCCTCGCCCTGGCCCTCGCGGGCCTCCCCGCCGCCGCCCTCGAACGCCGACGGCTGCGGCTGGTCGAGCCGGTACCGCTGCCCGACCCGCACCGCCCGCTGCCCGGCGCCGGCCGCCGCGCCCGGCTGCGGACCCGCCTGCGCGAGCGCGCCACCTGGCGCGAACTGGCCCACACCGCGCTCACCGCCACGGCCCTCGCCGCCGCCGCGCTCGGCTTCAGCGCCGCGCTGCTGTTCTCCGGTGCCCTGGTCGCCTCCCCGGTGATCGTCTGGGCGCTGGCTCCCGAAACCGTCATGATCATTCCCGGCAGGGCGGTGTCCGGGCCGCTCGCCGCCCTGCCGTTCAGCGCCGCCGGGCTCGCCGGGCTCCTCCTCTGCGCCTACGCCGGGGCCCTGCTGACCGCCGCCCAGGTGGCCCTCGCCCGCCTCCTGCTCGGGCCCCGCGAGGAGGACACCGGCCGACAGGTCCTCGAACTCACCCGCTCCCGGGCCCGGCTCGCCGACGCCTTCGAAGCCGAACGCCGCCGCATCGAACGCGACCTGCACGACGGCGCCCAACAGCAGCTCGTCGCGCTCAGCATGACCCTCGGCCTCGCCGACCACGCGCTGCGCGACGGCAGCGCCCAGTCCGGCGACCGGGCCACCGCCCTGGTCGCCCGGGCCCGCGGCGAAGCCCGGCAGGCCCTGGAACAACTGCGCGGCCTGGTCCGCGGCATCCACCCCCAGGTGCTCACCGACCACGGCCTCGCCGCCGCCGTCGCCGAGGTCGCGCTGCGCCACCCCATCCCGGTCCGGTCCGACTTCGACCTCCCCGGCCGGCTGCCCGCCCCCGTCGAGACCACTGCCTACTTCACCGTCACCGAAGCGCTCACCAACGCCGCCAAGCACAGCGGCGCCGCCGCGATCACCGTCAGCGGGCGCATCGCCGACGGCCGGCTGGTGCTCCAGGTGACCGACGACGGCCACGGCGGGGCGGACCCGGCCGCCGGGGCCGGACTGCGCGGACTCGCCGACCGGGTGGCACTCCTGAAAGGACGGCTCATGGTGACCAGCCCGACGGGCGGCCCGACCACGCTGCGGCTGGAGGTCCCGTGCTCCGGATCGTGATCGCCGAGGACGCCGTCCTGCTGCGCGCCGGACTCGTCGAACTCCTCACCCTCGGCGGCCACCGGGTGACCGCCGCCGTCGGCGACGCCCGCGCCCTCGCCGCCGCCGTCGACACCGAACGGCCCGACGCCGTCATCACCGACGTCCGGATGCCGCCCGACTTCTCCGACGAGGGCCTGCGCGCCGCCCTCGACCTGCGCGAACGCCACCCGGGCCTGCCCGTCCTGGTGCTCTCCCAGTACGTCGCCACCCCGTACGCCACGCGCCTGCTCGCCGCCGCCGGCGCCCAACCCGCCGGCCTCGGCTACCTCCTGAAGGACCGCGTCGGCGACGTCGCCGACTTCCTCGACGCCCTGCGCCGGGTCGCCGCCGGCGAGACCGTCATCGACCCCGACGTGGTCCGCGTCCTGCTGCGCCAGCAGTCCGCCGACCGCCCCCTCACCCGCCTGACCCCCCGCGAACGCGAAGTCCTCGCCCTCATGGCCGAGGGCCTCAACAACCAGGCCATCGCCACCCGGCTCACCATCACCGAGGCCTCGGTGGTCAAACACTGCGGCAACATCTTCATGAAGCTCGACCTCGACCCCACCGAAGGCAACCGCCGCGTCCTCGCCGTCCTGGCCCACCTCCGGGAGGCGTAGGGCGGGTCCGACAACAGGCTCGGGTCCGACAACAGGCGTCGGTGGCTCAGCGCAGACCGAGACAGGGCAGCCAGGCCCGTGAGGCGTCGTGGCCTGCGGTGAGCAGGGCGCACAGCGGGCCGGCCGCGCCCCCGAGCAGGCCCATCCCCTCCGCGCCCAGGGCCTCCACCTCGGGCAGGCGGGCCCTGAGGTGGGCGAGCAGACGGGCCTTCAGCGCGGTCGCGGCGGGCAGGCCGGCGTGGTGGGCGAAGGCGTCGGCCACCGCCAGCACGCCCGAGGCGCCGTGGCACAGGGCCAGCAGGTCGCTCGCGCGGTCGCCGAAGAGGTGGAACCGGTCGTCGTACCGTTCGGCGAGCGTGCTGAAGGCCGCTGCGGCCCAGGTGGCCGCCTCCCGGTCGCCCGTCGCGTCGGCCGCGTCCCACAGCGCCCAGGACACTCCGGGGGTGCCGTAGCACCAGGCCTGGCGGGCGCGCGCTCCGGCGGGCGGCGGGCCGTCGAGCCCGGCGCCGTCCCAGGTGCGGATGGAGCGGGCGTCGTCGAAGGACTGCCGCATCAGCCACCCGGTCGCGCGGCGCAGGGCGGGCGTCAGGTCGGGGTGCGGTCCGAGGTGGCGTACGGCTGCGGTGAGTGCGACGACGACTCCTGCGGCGCCGTGGCCCGTGCCGGTGTTGATCCGTCCGTCGAGCCAGCCCAGGTGCGGGTGGCCGGCGTACTGCCCCGTCCGCAGCCGGGGCAGCTCGTCGGCGTCGCACAGCCGGGCCAGGTGGTCGGCGTACGGGCCGAGTTGGGCCGGTGTCGGGCGGGTGCCCGTGCTCAGGGCGAGCAGGGTGCCGGAGGGGCCGACGATGAGGTCGTAGTCCGGGAAGGCGACCTGTTCGCAGCGCCAGGTGAGGGCCGGCGCGGTGCGGACCAGGTGGTCGCGGAGCCGGTCGGCGACCGGATGCAGCCCCGGGAGCACCCGGGCTCCCAGCCGCAGGCCCGCCAGCGTTCCGGCCAGTCCGCCGTCGTACAGCCCGCAGTGGCCCGGCCCCTGGCCGGCGGTGCGGGCCCACACCGCCACGGCACGGGCCGCGGACCGTTCGGCCTCCGGCCCCCCGGTGGTGTGCAGCAGGGCGGCCAGGACGGGGATGCCCGGATCGGAGGGGTGCTCGGCGACCGCCGGGCTCTCGCGGGGCCGGGCGGACCAGGCGTCGAGGAGCCGGACGGCGAGTCCGGTGACGGCGGTGCCGGTGTCCTCGGCGTTCGCGGTGTGCTGCGGCACGGTGGCTCCTCGGGAACGACGGGTCGGCACTCCGCCCGGCCTGGAGGGGCTGGGCGGAGTGCCGGTGGTGGCGGCCGTCAGGGGCCGCTGTCCGGGTGGCCGTCCGAGGGCGTGCCCTCGGACGGCCTGACGGGAGATCAGCAGAACACGCCGCTACAGAGCAGCACCGTGTCGCAGATCAGGACGGTGCAGACGCCGCTGCAGCCGCCGCTGCTGGCCTCGGGGGTCGGCAGGGTGGTCTCGGTGATGCGCGCGTCCAGGTCGCCGATGAGGGCGTCGAGGTCGGTGAGCGCCGTGATGTCGGGCATGGTTGTCCTCCTTCAGGAGCGGTGATGGGTGGAGACCGCCCCGGTGGCCCGCCCGCGAGGGGCGGGCGCACCGGGGACGTCGGGTTCGCCGCGCAGTGCGGCGGCGGCGGGCTCCGCGAGTTCCTCGGCGCCCTGGTCGAACGGAAGTCTGAGCAGCAGTTGGGCGGCGACGGCGGCACCGCCGTGCACGGGGTCGTGGAGCAGCAGGCCGCCCGGGTCGGGAAGCATCTCCTCGACCAGCAGGTCCGCACCGGGGTGGCGCGCGCAGATCCGCTCCAGCAGGGCGACGGCGGTCAGCGCCGCGAAGTCCACGGGCACCGGTTTCGGCTGGGGTACGGCCCGGACGAACGCGAAGCGCGGCAGTCCGGCGGAGCGCCCGAGGGCGGCGAGGGCGCGCACCTTGGTCAGGTCGCCGTCGCCGGGCCGCCACAGCTGGGCCGGCGGCACGCGCCAGACCGCGGGGCTGATGACCAGGGCGCCGCCGCCGACGGTCACCCGGGGCAGTCGGTCCGTGTCGGGGAACGCCTCGGCCAGGCCGTCCAGGCGGATCAGGCGCGAGCCCGCCGGGTGGCCGGCGGCCAGCAGCAGCCGGACCAGGACGTCGTACGGGGGCAGGGGCGTACGGGTGGCGTGGTGGACGGGCAGCAGCCGGCACCCGTCGGCCTCGGCGATGATCCGCGGGCCGACCCGTCGCAGGGTGATGCGCTCCAGCGGCAGGTAGCGGGCCGTCAGGCCGTCCGCTCCCTGGTACGGCAGGGGATCGGGATCGCCCGTCCACCAGCCGGTGATGACCGGCCGCCGTACGGCGTTGGCGGCGCGTCCGGCCAGCGGCGGCACCAGCAGTTCGACGAAGCGGGCCCCGGACAGCCGCTCGACGGAGGCGAGGAAGGCCCGGTAGCTCCGCAGGTTGTCGTAGCCGCCGTGCAGGGTGTGGAGCGCGTCGGCGAACCGGGCGTCCAGCACGCCCGCCGGTGAGGCGGTCTCCAGTACCGCGACCGGTCCGGGGCCCGGCAGCGGACGCAGCAGGCAGTCCAGGGGCCAGGGCGGCAGCGCGGTCGCGGCCGGGGGCGCCCCGAGGGTGTCCAGCAGGTCGTCGTCCAGGTCCACCGGTCCGCTGCCGGCCCGGGCGGACAGGTGAGCCAGCAGCCCGGCGTAGCCGGACCCGGAGGTCTCGGCGGGGTGCCAGCCCGCGTACCGGCGCGGGGGCTGAGGCGGCGGCGGGCAGCTGCCGTCGGGCAGGTGGCGCGCGAGGATCTCGCCGAGCGGGCACGGCCGTTCGGTGAGCTCCGCGAGCTCGGTCGGCAGCCGGTGCGGGTCCGGCCCCGCGAGCCGGTCGGCCTCCCGCAGCCACGCCACGCGGGCGGCGGTGCCGAGGCCCTGCTGCACCTGGCGGGCGGCCGCTCCGGAGACGGCCGAGGCTATGGTGCGGTAGGAGTCGGTGAACCACGGCCGGGAGTCGTCGGCGGGGGCGGCGGAGCCGGTGGTGCGGAGCGCCGACGCGGGGGCGGGGGCGGGTATGGGCGCGGGTGCGGCGGAATCGGCGCTCGGTGCAGGTGTCGGAGGAGGCGCCGGTTGCGGAAGGGTGCCGCGCGCGTGGACGTCCTCGGCGGCGAGCCAGCCCGTGGTGCGGCGGCGCGGGGCCGCGCAGGCCTGGAGCACGCCGAGTCCGAGCAGGTGCGCGAGGAAGCCGCGCAGCACCGTGGGGGCGGAAGCCGCTGCCCCGGCCGCCGCTGCGACGGTCGTCGCCGTGCCCAGCAGAGCCGCTTCGAGGTCGCCCAACGGGCGAGGGCCGCCGGCCAGTTGAGCCAGCACGTGATCCAGGGGGAGGGAGCGCCGCAGGTCGACCTGCCGCAACCGACCCCGGTCGTGCGGGTCGGTCACCCAGCAGCGCAGGACGCCGGCGCCCGGTGCGGTGCCCGCCGGCTGGGGGAAGTGCAGCGGAGCCAGGGCCAGCACCGTGGCCGGGTCCGCCGCCCGCAGGTCCAGGGCGCCGAGCCGGGCCCGCACCCCGTGGACGTTCTCCACGGCCTGGGCCGCCACCTCGCCGAGGGTCGTGCCCGGCGGGACGAGCCGCAGCAGGGTGCCGTCGGCCCCGCCGCCGTTCCCGTCATCGTTCCCGCCGCCGTTCCCGCCGCCGTTCGCGCCCGTCGGGGTGACCGGCAGCAGGGTGACCTGGCCGACCCAGCCGCGCGGGGTGGTCTTCGCCGCGGCCCGACCGAGCGCCCGCCACACGTATGCCGCCCGTTTGCGCAGCCGCTTCCCGCTCCAGGACTCGCCCGCGGCCAGCCGGCCGGCCACGTCTGCGGCCGCTCCGGGCTCCACCTCGTCCAGGAAGGCCCGCATGACGGGCGACGCGCACACCAGGGACCAGCCCAGGGCGCCCACGCGCTCGCGCTCGGCCGCCACCGCGGCCTCCAGCCGCCGCAGGGCGACGGCCGCGGACTCGGCTTCGCCGGACAGCCGTGCGGCGTCCGCGACGAGGCCGCCGGCGGCGGGCAGCCGCCCCAGCAGCCCGCAGTCGGCCGGGCCCGGTGCGGCGCCGGAGTGCAGCCGACGGCGCACGGCCAGCACGGCGCGGCGGTCGGCGGCGGTGAGGGCGGGGTGCGGCACGACCACGATGCCCAGCTGCTCGGCCAGTCGGCGGGCGTGCTCCGCCCGCCGTTCGTCCCGTCGGGCGTGGTCGGCGACCTGTGCGAACAGCTCCGGGTTGCCCGCCGCCGCCCACGCTGCCAAGGGCATGCCGGCCACGCGGAGCAGCGCCGCAGCGCCCAGTTCCCGGTCCTCGTCCACGTCAGGACCTCCCGTCACCGGTGAGCGCGTGGGTCAGCAGGCTCTGCCGGGCCAGGGAGAACCGCCCCCGGTTCCAGTGGAAGACGACGTAGTGGGCGGCGGCGCGGCGCGGGCCGATCACCGCTTCACCGGACTCGAAGTAGCCGGTACGCCAGCCCTCGGCGGCCCGGCGCACGGCGTCCCCGTGCACCTCGACCGCCGCCCGCCGTTGCGGCGGCAGCGGATCGAGCAGGCTCCGTCCGCCGGCTCGCCAGGCCGCGAGGATGCCCGCGGCGGCGCGCCGGGTGTCCTCGTCGGGCTCGGTGCCCAGCCTGCGGCCGGCGTCGTCCTGGAGCACCTGCCAGACCCCGCGGTGCTCCCAGCCGACGATGCCGAGGCCGTCGAGGAGTTCACCGAGGAGGTACAGGGACAACCGCCAGTCCGCGACCGCCTCCGGTCGGCCCGGTGCCGCGACGGTGTCGTGGTGATCGAGCCAGGCCAGGGAATCCACCGTGAACAGGTCGTGGACGTGCCGCATCGATCGCGGGCCGCCGAAGAGGTAGGTCTCCGGCTCGTACCGCCCGCACAGCGGCGGTTGCGGCTGTCCGTCCACCGCGCGGAAGCGGCGCGTCAGTTCCTCGCGCAGTGCCCCGACATCGGACCGGCCCGCCTCGAACCGGACCCGCAGGCCGGGCGGTTTGTGCATGAAGAAGAAGGAGCGCGCCGCGCCGGCGGAGATCAGGTCGCGGGCCGTGTCCGCGACGGCGCGGTACGTCCGGTGCCAAGTGGCCGGGCCCGGCGCGAGGTTGATCTGCACCCAGCCGTCCTCGGGCCGGTCGTCGCGCAGCGCGGACAGCCCGGCCGTCAGGAACGCGCGGCGCGCGGCCTCGTACTCGGGGCCCGCGGAATCGACCGGTACCGTTCCCCACGGAATGTCGCGAGCGTCCCGGAGGCAGTCGGCCAGCAATCGTTCGACCTCCACCATGGTGCCCACCTCCTCGTGATTCCGGCTCTACTCCTGGGGTTTCCACCATTCGGTCGGATTGAAAAACGGAAGGCAAATATTCATATGATGAAAAAGGGTGCGCCCGCTGCGCGTACGGGACTTCGCGCGCTGAAGGCGCATCCTGCGGGCGGATTCTGAAGCCTTCGCCCCCCCTGACTCGATGATCGCCCGCATGTTGGTGAGTGGGTGTCACTTCTGCTCGAACTCCCATTGAAAAAAACGGCGTTGGCGGGTCCGAAAGTGTCAGGGGAGCTCGGCGGGAGCGCCGGTGACGGACCGGGTGGGGTCGAGCAGGTGGGCGAGGCGGTGGGCGGAGGCGGTCCAGGACCAGTGGGTGGCGGCCCAGTCGCGGCCGGCGGCGCCCATCCGGGCGCGGTCCGCCGGCGGGGCGAGGAGGAGGCGGGTGAGGGCGGCGGCCACGTCGGCCGGGTCGCGCCCGTCGACGACGGTGCCGGTGACGCCGTCGAGGACGGTGTCGGGGGCGCCGCCGGAGCGGCCGGCGACGACGGGCAGGGCGGCGGCGGCCGCTTCCAGGTAGACGATGCCGAGGCCTTCGGCTTCGAGGCCGGCCCGGCGGGTGCGGCACGGCATGGCGAAGACGTCGGCCTCGGCGTAGTGGGCGGCGGTGGCCGCGTGGTCGAGACCGCCGGCGAATTCGACGCTGCCGGGCTCGGTGCACCGGTGGGCGAGCGCGCGCAGACGGTCCTCGTACGGGCCCTGGCCGACGAGGACGAGGACCGCGCCGGGGACGGCCCGGCGGATCGCCGGCAGGGCGCGGATCAGGACGTCCTGCCCCTTGCGCGGGACGAGCCGGGCGACGCAGAGGATCACCGGCCCGGTGCGGGCCCGCCGGGCGCCCTCGGCACCGGGCCGGAAGCGGTCCGGGTCCACGCCGGGGACGAGGCGCGCCAGCCGGGCGTCCGGGCCGAGGGCGGGGGCGATCCGGGCGCGGGTGTACTCGCCGAGGTAGGTGACGACGTCGACGCTGCGGCCTATCCGGCGCAGCAGGCGGCGGGCGCCGGGGGTGCGGGCCCACCAGATCTCGTGGCCGTGGGTGGTGGCGACGGTGCGGCGGATGCCGTCGGCCTGGCGGAGCAGGCCGGGGGTCATCGCGGCGAGCGGGGCGGCGGCGCCGAACCAGACCCGGTCGCAGCCGTGGGCACGGGCGATCTCGGCGGCGCGGCGGGTGGCCCGGGCGGTGGGCAGCAGGGTGCGGGCCCGGTCGCGGATCACCGGGAAGGGGAGAGCGGCGTCGTGCCGATCGGCGCCCGGTTCGGCGGAGGTGTAGACCACGACGTCGGAGTGGGGCAGCCGGGTGGCCAGGGCGTGGACGAAGGTTTCGATGCCGCCTTGGCGGGGCGGGAAGTCGTTCGTGACGATGAGTGTGCTGCCCATGGGCGGGTGGGACCTCGGTTCGGTGTCGGAGAAGCGGCCGGGGAAGGGATCGGAGGAGGCGTCGGAGAGGGGCTCGGAGCGGGGGAGACGGGGAGGGCCGGCGGGAGGACCCGGGCGAGCAGGACGAGGAGGACCGGCAGCGCGAGGTAGCCGAACCGCCCGGCGGGGGCGAGCAGGAAGGCCAGGGCGAGCCCGAGGGCGAGCCGGTCGGCGGCGTCCGCCGCGTGCCGGGGCGGGTGGGTGAGCAGGGAGGCCGCGAGGGCGGCTGCGGCGAGCAGCAGCAGGCCGACGGCCGCGTACCAGCCGGGCGGGCCGAGGTCGGCGAGCAGCCGTCCGGGCAGCGGGCTGGCGGCGGGGGTGGGCAGGTCGCCGCGGCCGGTGGGGAAGGCGAACACCTGGTGGAGCATCGGCCCGGGCGAGCGCAGGGCGCCGGGCAGGACGAGCAGGGCCGTGCCGCCCACCGCGACGGCGGCGGCGCGCAGGGCGGGGCGCCGTCCGGCGGTGGCGGCGAGCAGCGCGGTGACCACGGCGACGGCCGGCCAGGCCGTCCACTTGAGCGAGCAGGCGGCGGCGAGGGCCAGTCCGGCGGGGGCGGGGCGCCGTCGGGCGGCGAGGGTGAGGGCGAGCCAGCAGAGGCCGGTCATCGGCAGGTCGACGCCGCTGACGCAGAGCGGCAGCGCGACGACGGGCGAGGCGGTCAGCGCGGCGAGGGCGGTCCGCGGGCCGAGGGGTGGGGTGGTCGGCGTGGGGAGGGCGGTCCGCCGCCCGGCGGGCGCGGAGCGCAGCAGGCAGGCGAGGAACGCGGCCGCGCACCAGAGCCGTGCGTCGCCCGCCACCCGGGCGAGCGGCAGACCGCCGAGTGACAGGCCGCCGAGCGGCAGCCCGTCGAGCAGGGCCCGGGGGAGTCCGAGGATCGCCATTCCGGGCAGGTACGGGGTGTACTCGGCCACCGTCCGGGGCTCGGCGAGGTACGGCGTTCCGGTGTGCAGCAGCAGGGCCCCGGAGCGTTCGATCACCCCGACCTCGCTCTGCCCCCGGCTGGTCAGCACGAGGGCGAGCAGCGGCACGGCGACGGCCCCGGTGAGTGCGAGGGCGATGGACAGCGGCCGGCCCCGGCGCGTCGGCAGGAGGGCGGCGAGCCCCGCCAGCAGGTAGCCGACGGCGGCGCAGGTGCCCCAGGTGCGGTGCGGGCCGAGGTCGGAGAGCAGCGGGAAGGCCCCGGCCCATCCGGCCGCGAGGAGCCATCCGCCGCACCACGCGGCGGCGTGTCGCCGGTCTGGGGAGTCGTGCCGATTCATCACCCGTTCATTGCATCGTCGCAGGTCAGCCTGGTCATCACGGTCAGGTCGAGTCCTCTGGTCGGGTTTCCCCTACCATCCGTCGGGGCCGTCGCCCGGCGACCTTCGTATCCGATCTGACGTTCGGTGTTCGTCGGATTACGGAAAGTGCCCGCGCTCCCGCTATCGTGTCGGCGTGGTGAGGTCGTGGGATGCGGCAGTGGAGCGGGCGCAGGACCGGCTGGCGGCGGGGCCGCGGCTGCGGGCGGTCGCCGAGGGGGACGAACGGCGGTTCGCCCTCTGGGACTTGGCGTCCCTGGTGGAAGGTGAGCTGGGGGAGCTGGTGGCCCCGGACGAGCTGACGCCGGAGGCCGAGCGCCGGTGGCGCGAGCGGCTGGGGGAGAGCGGCCGGGAGTGGCCCGGCGGCGAGCTGTACCGGCGCCGCTACTGGGTGCTGGACGAGGACGGAGCCGCGGCCGGCACGGTGGCGGTGGACAACTGGACCAAGGGACCCGGCCAACTCGCCGTCTCCTCCCTCTACTTGATCCCGGAGGCGCGTGGCCGGGGGCTGGCCGCCGGGGCGCTGGACGAGGTGTACGCGGCGTCCGCCGCGGAGGGCCTGCCCGGCTTCCGGCTGGAGGCGCACTGGGCCTGGCAGCACGCCGTCCGCTACTACCTGCGCCGCGGCCTCTGGGTGGTCGGCTGGAAGCGTTCGCTGGCCCTGGCCCGGATGCCGCAGCTCCCGCCGTACCGGGTGTGCGAGGAGGGCGGCTGGCTGCACCTGCTGGTCGCGGACCGGGGGTGGGGCTGGGTGCCGATGCTCGCTGCCGGCTGCGAGGGTCGCTGGCTGCGGCTGGACGAGACGCCCGACTACCGGGCGGCCGACGGCTGGGTGCACGAGTACGCGCGTTCGACGCTGGCGCTGCACCTGGCGCTCGCGGGCCGGCCGCTGGTGCGCGGCCCGCAGTGGTGGGCGGAGGCGTGGCGGTGGTCGGACGCCGGGGAGCCGGAGGGGCTGGCCTACAAGATCGAGCATTTCGAGCAGCTGGCCCTGGCGGCGGGCCGCCAGGTGGTCAGTCCGTACCGCCCGGCGGTGGCGGTGTCTGAAACCCCGACCCCGCCCCCGGCACCGGCGCTGAGAGCGGAGGCCCCGGTGGCGGCGGCGCCGGGGCTGGCAGACTCGGGGGATGGCTGAGATCGAGATCGACGGCGCGCCGGCCGACCCGGCGCGGCTGGCCGCACTGGGGCTGCTGAACTACGGGCACTTCACCACCCTGCGCGCCGAGGCGGGCCGGGTCCGGGGCCTGGCGCTGCACCTGGACCGGTTGGTCCGGGACTGCCGGGTGCTGTTCGCCGCCGAGTTGGACCGGGAGGCGGTGCGGGAGCGGATCCGCGCGGTGCTGCCCGCCGACGGCGCGCCGGTGATCGTCCGGGTGACGGTGTACGACCCGGAGCTCGGCCTGGAACGCCCCGGCGCCCCGGCGGTGCCCCGGCTGCTGCCGACCACCCGCCCGGCGGCGGCAGCGGCGCCGGGCCCGCTGCGGGTGCGCACGGTCGGGTACCGGCGGGAGCTGCCGGAGGTGAAGCACGTCGGCCTGTTCGGCCTGGTCCACCACCGCAGGCGGGCCCAACTCGACGGCTACGACGATGTCCTGCTGGTGGATCCGGACGGCGGCGGGGTGGTCGAGGGCGCCACCTGGAACGTCGGCTTCCTCGACGGCCGCCGACTGGTCTGGCCGGACGGCCCGAGCCTGCCCGGGGTGACCGCCGCGCTGCTGGCCGACGCGTACGGCGGGCCGCAGTCGCGCGAGCGGGTGGACGCGTCCGGGCTGGGCCGCTTCACGGCGGCGTTCGCGGCGAACGCGGGCGTCGGCGTCCGGCCGCTGGCAGCGGTCGACGGTACGGCCTTCGACCCGGCGCACCCCGTGCTCGCCGAACTCGCCACCGCCTACGGGGAGATCACCGCCGACCCGGTGTGAGCCCGCCCGGCGCGGGCCCGCAGGCCCCCGGAGGGGGGTGGGGATATCCCCACCCCCGGTCCGCCAGCGGCCTCCATGGTCCGCCGGCCTGGCCTTTTCTAGCGTGGAACCCGTCGACGACCACCGACGATCCCCGAGGGAAGGCCCACCCATGGCACGCCGCCACGACCGCCCATCGACCGAGCCGTACGCCGCCGGACCGTACGCCGCCGGCCCGTACGCGACGGGGGCGTACGGCGGCGGCCCGTACCCCGAGCAGGGCGCCCGTCCGGCGATCGAGCTGCGCGGGGTGCGCCGCACCTACGGCCGCGGCGGCGAGACCGTGCACGCGCTGCGAGGGATCGACCTGGCGCTGGCCCGGGGCAGCTTCACCGCCGTGATGGGCCCGTCCGGCTCCGGCAAGTCGACCTTCCTGCAGTGCGCGGCGGGCCTGGACAAGCCCGACCAGGGGGAGATCCGCCTCGGCGGCGAGGACATCACCCGGCTGAGCGAGGACCGGCTCACCAAGCTGCGCCGCAGCCGGATCGGCTTCGTCTTCCAGTCCTTCAACCTGCTGCCCTCGCTGACGGTGGAGCAGAACGTGCTGCTCCCGCAGCGGCTGGCCGGCGAGCGCCAGGACCGCGCCCGGGCGCGGGAGCTGCTGGCCCAGGTCGGCCTCGGTGAGCACGCCAAGCGGCGGCCCGGCCAGCTCTCCGGCGGCCAGCAGCAGCGGGTGGCGATCGCCCGCGCGCTGATCACCGACCCGGACGTGGTGTTCGCCGACGAGCCGACCGGCGCGCTGGACACCCGCACCGCGCACGAGGTGCTGGGCCTGCTGCGGCGCGCCGTGGACGACCTGGGCGCGACGGTGGTCATGGTGACCCACGACCCGGTGGCGGCCTCGTTCGCCGACCGGGCGCTGTTCCTGGCCGGCGGCGCGCTCGTCGACGAGCTGCACCACCCGCAGGCGCAGGCCGTCGCCGACCGGATGGTCTCGCTCACCGCCCGCCCGGTGGGGGTCGCGGCGTGAACGGGCGGCGTGGACCGATCGACGAGTGGAACGGGGCAGGGGCATGAGCAACGGACTGGCGCGCGCCTCGGTGCGCTTTCGACCCGCCTCCTTCGTGGGCACCCTGGTCGCCCTGCTGCTGGGCGCCGCCGTGGTGGTGGCCTGCGGTGTGCTGCTGCAGACCGGTGTGACCGCGAGCGTCGCACCGCAGCGGTACGCGGGCGCCCCGGTGGTGGTCGCGGCCGACCCGGTGGTGCGGATCACCGCCAAGGTCGGCCGCGACACCGAGACCAGGGAGCAGACCACCCCCGAGCGGGCCCGGACGGACGCCGCCCTGGTGGGCCGGATCGCCGCACTGCCCGGGGTCGCCGCCGCCCGCCCGGACAGCGCCTTCCCGCTGCCGGCCGGCACCGGCACCCCCGCCCTGACCGGCCGGGGCTTCGCCGCGCTCGGCATCGCCGGCCCGGCCGACCAACTGGTCGAGGGCCGTGCGCCCGGCGCCGACGAGGTGGTACTGGACGCCGACACGGCGCGCGCCGCCCACCTCGCGCCCGGCGCGAAGCTCACCCTCACCGCCCCCGGCGGCACCGGCGACTACCGGATCTCCGGCCTGGCCGCCGCCCAACCGGCCGGCCCCACCGCCTGGTTCGCCGACGCCACCGCCGACCGCCTCTCCGGCCACCCCGGCCGGATCGACGCGATCGCCGTCCAGCCGCGCGAGGGCGTGGACCGCGCCGCGCTGGTCGCGCAGGTCCGCCAGGCCCTCGACGCCCAGGCCCTCGGTGCCAAGGCCGCGGACACCCGGGCCGCGGACGCCAAGGCCGCCGGCACCCCGGCCCTCGGCCTTGAGGCCAAGGCCGAGAGCGGCGGCGCCAAGGTCTTCACCGGTGACGGCCGCGGCACCGTCGAACAGCCCGCCATCGGCGAGGCCCGCACCCTGCTGATAGGGCTCGGCGGCAGCTTCGGCGGCTACGCCACCATGACCGCGATCTTCGTCGTGATGAGCACCGTCGCCCTGGCCACCGGCCAGCGCGCCCGCGAGTTCGCCCTGCTGCGCGCCATCGGCGCCACCCCGCGGCAGATCCGCCGCACCATCGCCACCGAGGCGATGCTGGTCGCGCCGGTCGCCGGGGCGCTCGGCATCCTGCCCGGACTGGCCCTGGCCCGCTGGTGGTTCGGCGAACTGACCTCGCGCGGCGCCGTGCCGCAGGGCGTGCGGCTGGACGTCGGCCCGCTGCCGATGCTCGCCGCCGTCCTCATCTGCACCCTCGCCGCGCTGACCGCCGGCTTCCTGGCCGCCCGCCGCCCCGCCAAACTGCGCCCCGGTCAGGCGCTCGGCGCGGCCGCCGTCGAACCGGGCCACCCCGGCAAGGTCCGGACCGTCATCGGGCTGCTCTTCGCCGCCGGCGGCGTGGTGGCCGCCGCCTTCGCGGCCGCCCTGGACGGCATCAACGCCGCCAACACCGCGCTCGGCGTGGTCATGTGCTTCATGCTGGCCGTCGCGCTGCTCGGCCCCTGGGTGGCGCGGGTCGCCGCCACGGTGTTCGGCGCCCCGCTGCGGGCTGGCGGCGCCCCCGGCTCGCTGGCCGCCGACAACACCCGCGCCAACGCCCGCCGGCTGGCCTCCGCGATCACCCCGATCGTGCTGGTCACCGCCTTCTGCGGCACCCTGCTGTTCCTCCAGAGCACCATCAGCCACACCACCGGCGCGAACGTGCGGGACGGCATCGTCGCCGACCACGTGATCGGCTCCACCGGCCCCGGCCTGCCCGCGGGCACCGCCGGGCGGGCCGCCAAGGTGCCCGGTGTGGACGCCGCGGTCGGCGTGCTGCGCACCGCCGCCGTGTACACCCACGACATGCAGCTCGGCTCCGCCACCGCGCTCGGCGTCGACGGCGACCCGGCCCGGCTGTCCCGGGTGCTCGACCTGGGCGTACGCAGCGGTTCGCTCGCCGACCTGGGCCGCGCCGCCGACACCGTCGCCCTGGACGCCACGCTGGCCGACGCCCTGGACGTCAAGGTCGGCGACCGGGTGCCGCTGCGGCTCGGCGACGGCACCCCGGTGCAGCCCGCCGTGGTCGCCGTCTACGACCGCGGGCTCGGCTTCGGCCAGGTGCTGCTGCCCCGGGCGGTCGTCGCCGGGCACGTCACCGCCGGGTACGACAGCCAGGTGCTGGTCGCCGACGCGCCGGGCGCCGACCGCACGGCGGTGGCGGCCGCGCTGGCGGGCCTCGCGGGCCCCGGCGGGGCGACCGTGACCGACCGGGCCGGATTCGTCGCCCAGTCCGACAAGATGATGGAGCTGAACGCCTGGGCCAACACCGTGATGGCCGGCGTGCTCGGCGGGTTCGCCGCCGTCACCGCCGTCAACACCCTGGTGATGACCGTCCTCGACCGGCGCCGCGAGGTCGCCCTGCTCCGGCTGGCCGGCACCACCCGGCGCCAGGTGCGCGGCATGATGCGCTGGGAGGCGCTGCTGGTCGCCGCGACCGGCCTGGTGATCGGCGGGGGGATCGCCTGGGTCGCCCTCGTCCCGATCGCCCGGGGCGTCGCCAACTCCTCCCCGTACATCCCGCCGGCGCTCGCCCTGCCGCTGGCCGCCGGAGCCGTCCTGCTCTGCCTCGGCGCGACCGGGTTGCCCGCCCGGGCCCTGCTGCGCACCCGCCCGGTGGCACTGGGCGCCGCCCGGCAGTAGCGGAGGCCCGCGCATGCTCGAAGGGCCCCGTCCCTGGACCTGCCCTGGCCGGTCTGGGCGCTGCTCGGCGTCGCGGTGGTCTGGCTCCTCGGC
>NZ_JBFBIR010000073.1:0-36832 GCF_040685715.1 Kitasatospora sp. NPDC088264 | reverse complement strand
CATTTTGGGGGTTTTTCTTTTGGGGGGGGGTTGGGTTATGTGGTTGGGGGGGGGGGCGGGGCCGTGAGAATTTTCGCGGCGGGATCCGGGCCCTGCCCGGAGCGCGCCGAAGTACGGGCACCTACGGTGGTGCGTCGCGCTCGACCGTCGAGCGTGAGCTGTTGGCAGGGCCAGCCGGGTCAGCAGGAGATGTTGCCGCCGCCGACGTCGGTGCCGAGGATGCCGACGAAGTTCTGGAAGAGGTTGATGCGGTCGTTGCGCTCGTCCGGGTTCTGGCCGTTGCATTCCAGGGCGCCGTTGATGCTGCGGATGGTCTCGCCGAAGCCCCTGCCGTTGACGATGGCGTCGTGCGGGGTCATCGTCCCGGCGCCGTTCTGGGTGTCCCAGAACCAGAGGCCGGTCTTCCAGGAGACGGCGGGGTCCTGCTCCACCTGGTAGGGGTTGTCCAGCAGGTCGATGTTCAGGGCGTCGCCCGCCGCCTTGTAGTTGAAGTTCCAGCTGATCTGGAGCGGGCCGCGCCCGTAGTAGGCGCTCTGGCCGGCCGGACAGCCGTAGGGCTGCGAGGCGTCGCAGTAGTGGCTGTAGTTGGCGGTGTTCTGCTCGACGACGTACCGCAGGCCGCCGGTCTCGTGGCTGACGTTGGCGAGGAAGGCGGCCGCCTCCCGCCTGCGCGTCGCGTCGTCCCCGGTGGTGGCGAACCCGGGGTAGGCGCTCAGCGCATTGACCAGGCCGTCGTACGTGTAGAAGGAGTTCCGGTTCGGGAACATCTGGTTGAACTGGGCCTCGCTGACCACGAACCCGTCGGCGGAGGCGGGCGTCGCCGGAACGGCGACCGCCAGCCCGCTCGCGACTGCGGCGGCGCTCAGCACGGCCAGAACGCGGGACCGGGTCCGGGACAGGGCGCGGGATACGGACATCTGCACTCCTTCGGTGGCGTGGACCGAGCCGCTGAGCCCCTGCGGGCAGCCGGCTCGGACGCTCAAGGATTCGTGGCCGAAGCAACGTGCGCAGAATGACACGCACTTGGTGTGAGGAGGCACGGAATTGACGGTGAATCACTCGACGGGGGTGTGGCTCGTCGAGGGTTGACGCCGAGGTGGTCGGACCCGGCGGCGCGGGGTGGAGGTGGCCTCGTGCTCCTCGGCCCGGAACGGGCGCAGCGCCGCGTCCGGGTCCGTTCCCCTCGAAGGTTCCGGGCCGGGCCGGGGTCCGGCCGTCGGTGTCAGCCTTCCTCGCGCCAGCCCTCGTGCTCGACGGCGATGGCGTCCAGGGCGTGCAGCAGGGCCGGGGTCCAGCCGTCCTCCGGGGGCTCGACGACGACCAGCCACTGGGCGTCCTCGGCGTCGTCCTCGCCGGCCAGGGCGTCCCGGACGAGGTCGAGCTCGCCGAGGTCGGGGTGGGCGGCGCTGAGCTCCTCGGCGGCGTCCTCGGCGGCGTCGCGGTCGGGCAGGACGAGCAGTTGCCGGGCGTGCGGGTCGTTGACGTCCGGCAGGTCGGTGGTGTGGTTCTCGGTCACCGGACCATTCTCCAGGTCGGGTGATCGGCACGGTCGGGCAGGTCGGGTCAGGCGGGCCGGGTCGGGTAGGTCGGGCCGGAGAGGCGGGACCGGGCGGGGCCAGGGGCCGGGGTCGCCCCGGGCGGGAGTGTCCGCGCCCCGTGGGATGCTGGTAGGCGATGGCCAGGAAGAGTGCACCCGACGACCTGCTCGCCCCGCTGACCCTCGCGGTCGGCCAGGAGGAGCTGCTGCTGGACCGCGCGGTCGCCCAGGTGGTGGCGGCGGCGAAGGCGGCGGACCCGGACACCGACGTGCGGGATCTGCCGCCCGGCGGCCTGCAGCCGGGCAGCCTGGCCGAGCTGACCACGCCGTCGCTGTTCGCCGAGCGCAAGGTGATCGTGGTGCGGGCCGCGCAGGACCTCTCCGCCGACTCGGTGAAGGAGGTCAAGGCGTACATCGAGGCGCCGGCCGAAGAAGTGATCATGGTGTTGGCGCACGCGGGCGGGGCCAAGGGCAAGGGCCTGCTGGACGCCGGGCGCAAGGCGGGCGGTCGCGAGGTGGCGTGCGCGAAGCTGACCAAGGCGAGCGAGCGGCTGGCCTTCGTCCGGGGTGAGTTCCGTACGCTGGGCCGCTCGGCGACGCCGGAGGCCTGCCAGGCCCTGCTGGACTCGCTCGGTAGCGACCTGCGCGAGCTGGCGGCCGCGTGCAGCCAGTTGACCTCGGACGTCGAGGGCGCGATCGACGAGACGGTGGTGGCCCGCTACTACAGCGGCCGGGCCGAGGCGACGGGTTTCGAGGTGGCCGATCTGGCGGTCACCGGCCGGGCCGCGGAGGCGTTGGAGCGGCTGCGCTGGGCCCTGGCGGTGGGCCAGCCGCCGACCGGCATCACCTACGCGCTGGCCTCCGGCGTGCGCAGCATCGGGCGGCTGGCGACCACCGGGCGGAACATGCGTCCGGCGGACCTGGCCCGCGAGTTGGGCATGCCGCCGTGGAAGGTCGATCGGGTGCGCCAGCAGATGCGCGGCTGGACGGGCGACGGGGTGGCCACCGCGCTGACCGCGATCGCCCAGGCCGACGCCGCCGTCAAGGGCGGCTCGGACGATCCGGCCTTCGCGCTGGAGCGCGCGGTGGTGGCCGTCGCCCGGGCGGCCCGGGCCGGGTCCCGCCCGGCGTACTGACGGCGCGGCCACCGGACCGGACCCGTCCACCGGACCGGACCCGTCCACCGGACCCGGCCCGCGCCTGCCCGGCCACCCGCCGACCCGCCTGCCACCACCTGCTCACCCGCCGACCCGCCTACGCGCCCATCGAGCGGACGGCTTCCCAGGCGTCGGCCCGCAGCGCCGTCCGGAGCCCTGCTCGCGCGTGACCGGCAGACGACAGCGACCGGGCCGCGGAACGCGACAGGCGCCGTAGCGGGCCTCTGGGGAGAGGCCGACTACGGCGCCTGTCGTACTGCTTCGTACACCGCACCCGCGTGGCGAACGCAGGCCGCGTGCGGTGCGAGTCTCTCGCGCCTCAGGGGTCCGGGTAGAGGGCCGGGTCCGTCCCGAGGCGGTGGGGGCCGAGGCCCCCGGGGCGTCAGGCCTGGGCGGCCGCGTTGACGCGCTTGGTGATGGCCGACTTCTTGTTGGCGGCCTGGTTGGCGTGGATGACGCCCTTGCTCACGGCCTTGTCCAGCGCCTTGGAGGCGGCGCGGGCCAGCACGGTGGCCTTCTCGGTCTCGCCGGCGGCAGCGGCCTCGCGGGCCTTGCGCAGGGCGGTCTTCAGCGAGGACTTGACGGCCTTGTTGCGCAGGCGCGCCTTCTCGTTGGTCTTGTTGCGCTTGATCTGGGACTTGATGTTCGCCACGAAGGAGCCTCAGTCTTGTCTAAAAGGATTGAACGGGCTGCACCGCGCGGCCGCCGGGCAGCTGAGAGGGCATGCCGGGGCCAGGTGCAGCAGCCCACGCTACCAGGGGCCCGCCACCCGCCCCAAACCGGGCGCCCGGCCCCGCGGCCGGGTCGCCTGCGCGGTAGTGGGTCGCCTACGCACTGAGCACCGGCTCCCCGTAGTGCTCGACCTCCGGGAACGGCCGGTAGAAGCGGTGCAGCAGCTCCCGCCACCGCCGGTACTCGGCTGAGCCGCGGAAGCCCTCGGTGTGGTCCGCGAGCGTCTCCCATTCCACCTGGAGGAGGAATCGCGAGCCGCGTCCTTCGTCGAGGCAGCGGCGCAGTTGCAGGGAGCGGAAGCCCTGCTGGACGGCGATCAGGGGCCGGGCCTCGGCGAAGGCGGCGAGGAACTCGTCCTCCTGGCCGGGCAGGACGTCGAGCAGGGCGCTTTCGAGGATCACGGGGTGCCATCCTGCCGTCTGGCGCGGGCCCGGAGAAGGTCCGGGCGGACCGAACGGCGGCCCGCGCCGTGGTCGTGGGAGGATGGGAGGAACTATTTCGATCGGACGAGACTGTCCGGTCCCCGGGAAAACCGGTCAGCGATGACCAGGACACCCCCGGCCCCGGACCAACGGAGAATCGGACCAAGGTGCCCGCGACCCCCAGCAATGTGCCAGAGCCCAGCCGTACCGACCCGGCGCTGATCCGCAACTTCTGCATCATCGCCCACATCGACCACGGCAAGTCGACGCTCGCAGACCGGATGCTGCAGATCACGGGCGTCGTCGACCCGCGGCAGATGCGCGCCCAGTACCTCGACCGCATGGACATCGAGCGCGAGCGCGGCATCACCATCAAGTCGCAGGCGGTCCGCCTCCCGTGGGCGCCGAGGACCGGTCCGAATGCCGGGACGACGCACATCCTCAACATGATCGACACGCCCGGCCACGTGGACTTCACGTACGAGGTGTCCCGCTCCCTCGCGGCCTGCGAGGGCACCATCCTGGTGGTCGACGCGGCCCAGGGCATCGAGGCGCAGACCCTCGCCAACCTGTACCTGGCGCTGGAGAACGACCTCACGATCGTCCCGGTGCTGAACAAGATCGACCTGCCGGCCGCCCAGCCGGAGAAGTACGCGGCGGAGATCGCGCACATCATCGGCTGCGACCCCTCGGACGTGCTGCAGGTCAGCGCCAAGACCGGCCTCGGCGTCGAGGACCTGCTGGACCACATCGTCAACACCGTCCCGGCCCCGGTCGGCGTCAAGGACGCCCCGGCCCGCGCGATGATCTTCGACTCGGTGTACGACTCCTACCGCGGCGTGGTCACCTACGTGCGTGTCGTGGACGGGCAGCTCACCAAGCGCGAGCGGATCGCGATGATGTCCACCGGCGCCACCCACGAGCTGCTGGAGATCGGCGTCATCTCGCCCGAGCCGAAGGTCGCCGACGGCCTGGGCGTCGGCGAGGTGGGCTACATCATCACCGGCGTGAAGGACGTCCGGCAGTCCAAGGTCGGTGACACCATCACCTCGATGCACAAGGGTGCGACCGAGGCGCTGGGCGGCTACAAGGACCCGCGCCCGATGGTGTTCTCCGGCCTGTACCCGCTGGACGGCTCGGACTACCCGCTGCTGCGCGACGCCCTGGACAAGCTGCGGCTGAACGACGCCGCGCTGGTGTACGAGCCGGAGACCTCGGTCGCGCTCGGCTTCGGCTACCGCTGCGGCTTCCTCGGCCTGCTGCACCTGGAGATCATCCGGGAGCGCCTGGAGCGCGAGTTCAACCTCGACCTGATCTCCACCGCCCCGAACGTGGTCTACCGGGTGATCATGGAGGACGGTACCGAGCACATCGTCACCAACCCGAGCGAGTTCCCGACCGGCAAGATCGCCGAGGTGTACGAGCCGGTCGTGCGCGGCACCATCCTGGCGCCCAACGAGTTCGTCGGCGCGATCATGGAGCTCTGCCAGTCCCGCCGCGGCAACCTCCAGGGCATGGACTACCTGTCCGAGGACCGGGTCGAGCTGCGCTACACCCTGCCGCTCGCCGAGATCGTCTTCGACTTCTTCGACCAGCTGAAGTCCAAGACCCGCGGCTACGCCTCGCTCGACTACGAGCCCATCGGCGAGCAGTCCGCCCAGCTGGTGAAGGTCGACATCCTGCTGCACGGCGACGCGGTGGACGCCTTCTCCGCGATCGTGCACAAGGACAAGGCCTACGGCTACGGCGTGATGATGGCGGGCAAGCTGCAGAAGCTGATCCCGCGCCAGCAGTTCGAGGTGCCGATCCAGGCGGCCATCGGCTCCCGGGTGATCGCCCGTGAGACGGTCCGCGCGATCCGCAAGGACGTCCTCGCCAAGTGCTACGGCGGTGACATCTCGCGCAAGCGCAAGCTGCTGGAGAAGCAGAAGGAGGGCAAGAAGCGGATGAAGATGGTCGGCCGCGTGGAGGTCCCGCAGGAGGCCTTCATCGCCGCGCTGTCCACCGACGCCGAGGCGCCGAAGGAAAAGAAGTAACCACAGGCGCGTGAGAGGGGCCCGGGCGGACAACCGCCCGGGCCCCTCCTCGTTCTCCCCACCCTCGTTCTCTCCGCCGGAGCGGGCCACCGCAGCGCACCACGGACGAGGAGCCGGGGCGGTTCGGGCCCGCCCCGGCTCGGCACCGGCGGTGTGCGACGGTCAGTCCACCTCGGCCACGGCCTCCGCGAACTGCGCCTGGTACAGCCGCGCGTAGGCGCCGTGCGCGGCGATCAGCTCGTCGTGCGAGCCCTGTTCGACGATCGAGCCGTTCTCCATCACCAGGATCACGTCGGCGTCCCGGATGGTGGAGAGCCGGTGCGCGATCACGAAGCTGGTGCGGCCGGTGCGCAGCCGGGCCATGGCCCGCTGGATCAGCACCTCGGTGCGGGTGTCGACGGAGCTGGTCGCCTCGTCCAGGACGAGGATCGACGGCTGGGCGAGGAACGCCCGGGCGATGGTGATCAGCTGCTTCTCGCCCGCGCTGACCCCGGCGCCGTCGTCGTCGATGACGGTGTCGTAGCCGTCCGGCAGGGTGCGCACGAAGCGGTCGACGTGGGCGGCCTTGGCGGCCTCGACGACCTGCTCGCGGGTGGCTCCCTGGGCGCCGTAGGCGATGTTGTCGGCGATGGTGCCGCCGAACAGCCAGGTGTCCTGGAGCACCATGCCGATGCCGGAGCGCAGTTCCTCGCGGGACATCGCGGAGACGTCGACCCCGTCGAGGGTGATCCGCCCGGAGCTGACCTCGTAGAACCGCATCAGGAGGTTGACCAGGGTGGTCTTGCCGGCGCCGGTGGGGCCGACGATGGCGACGGTCTGGCCGGGTTCGACCTTGAGCGAGAGGTCCTCGATGAGCGGCTTCTCGGGGTCGTAGCGGAAGGACACGTCCTGGAAGGCGACCCGGCCGTGGATGGTGTCGGGCCGCTCGGACACGGCCGGTTCGGGGGTCTGCTCGGGGGCGTCCAGCAGCTCGAAGACGCGCTCGGCGGAGGCGACCCCGGACTGCACCAGGTTGGCCATGCTGGCGACCTGGGTGAGCGGCTGGCTGAACTGCCGCGAGTACTGGATGAACGCCTGCACGTCGCCGATGGACAGCGCGCCGCTGGCCACCCGCAGGCCGCCGACGACCGCGACCAGCACGTACTGCAGGTTGCCGATCAGCATCATCGCGGGCTGGATGATCCCGGAGATGAACTGCGCCCGGAAGCTGGAGGTGTACAGCGCCTCGTTGTGCTCGCGGAAGGTCTCGGCGGACTCGCGCTGGCGGCCGAACACCTTGACCAGGGTGTGGCCGGTGTACATCTCCTCGATGTGCGCGTTGAGTTGGCCGGTGGACTTCCACTGCTGGACGAACTGGGGCTGCGCCCGCTTGCCGACCTTGGCGGCGACGGCCACCGACAGCGGCACCGAGATCAGGGCGATCGTCGCCAGCAGCGGGGAGATCCAGAACATCATCGCCAGCACGCCGATCACGGTGAGCAGCGAGTTGACGACCTGTCCCATGGTCTGCTGCATGGACTGGCTGATGTTGTCGATGTCGTTGGTGACCCGGCTGAGCACCTCGCCGCGCGGCTGCTTGTCGAAGTAACTGAGCGGCAGCCGGGCGAGTTTGGCCTCGACGTCCTGGCGCAGCCGGTAGCCGGCCCGCTGGATCGCCGCGGTGGCCAGCCGGCCCTGGACGATGCCGAACAGGGCGGAGGCGAGGTAGATGACCAGCACCCAGAGCAGCACGGTGCCGATGGCGCCGAAGTCCATGCCCTGGCCGGGGGTGAAGTCCACCGAGGAGAGCAGGCCGGCGACGCCGCCCTCGCCGTGGGCGCGCAGCCCCTCGACGATCTGCGCCTTGGAGGTGCCGGGTTCGAAGCGGGCGCCGACGACGCCGGCGAAGATCAGGTCGGTGGCGTTGCCGAGGACCTTGGGGCCGGTGACGGCGCAGCCGATGCTGAGCACGCCGAGGGCCAGCACGCCGGAGATCAGGTTGCGTTCGGGGCGCAGCAGGGCGAGCAGTCGCTTGCCGGAGCCCTTGAAGTCCATGGACTTCTCGGTGCCCTGGCCGCCCATGAAGCGGCCAGGTCCGGCGGGGCCGCGGCGGGCGGCGGCGGCCTGCGAGTCGCTGGGCAGTTCGTCGGCGGGGTCCGCGGCCTTGGTGTCCGGGTCGGGCTTTGCGGGGTCAGCGGCCTCGGGGTCCACGGTTCTGGTGTCCGTGGTCTCGGTGTCCGCGGTCCTGGTGTCCGTGGTCTCGGTGTCCGCGGTCCTGGTGTCCGCGTCGGGCTTGCCGGGGGTGGTCACGCCGCCTCCTGCTCGGTGAGCTGGGAGAGCACGATCTCCCGGTATGTCGGGTTGTCGGCCATCAGTTCGTGGTGGGTGCCGGTGCCGACGACCGCGCCTTCGTCGAGGACGATGATCCGGTCGGCGTCGCGGATGGTGGAGACGCGCTGGGCGACGATCAGCACGGTGGCGTCGGAGGTCTCGCGGGCGAGGGCCTTGCGCAGCCTGGCGTCGGTGGCGTAGTCGAGCGCCGAGAAGGAGTCGTCGAACAGGTAGACGTCGGGCTGGCGGACCAGGGCCCGGGCGATGGCCAGGCGCTGGCGCTGGCCGCCGGAGACGTTGCCGCCGCCCTGGGCGATCGGGGCGTCCAGGCCTTCGGCCAGTTCCGCGACGAAGTCCTTGGCCTGGGCGATCTCCAGGGCGTGCCAGAGTTCCTCGTCGGTGGCGTCGGGCCGGCCGTAGCGGAGGTTGCTGGCGACGGTGCCGGAGAACAGGTAGGGCTTCTGCGGGACGAGGCCGACGCTCTCGGCGATCGCCTCGGGGGCGAGTTCGCGCACGTCGACGCCGTCGAGCAGGACCTGGCCGGAGGTGGCGTCGAACAGCCGGGGTACGAGCCCGAGCAGGGTGGACTTGCCGCTGCCGGTGGAGCCGATGACGGCGGTGGTCTCGCCGGGGCGGGCGGTGATGGCGATGCCGCGCAGCACCGAGGCCTCGGCGCCGGGGTAGCGGAAGTCGACGTCGCGCAGTTCCAGGTTGCCGCGGCGCAGCACCTCGGTGATCGGCGCGGCGGGCGGGACGACGCTGGAGGAGGTGCCGAGGACCTCCTCGATGCGCTCGGCGCAGACCTCGGCGCGCGGCACCATCATGAACATGAAGGTGGCCATCATGACGCTCATGAGGATCTGCATCAGGTAGGAGAGGAAGGCGGTGAGCGCGCCGATCTGCATGCCGCCGTTGTCGATCCGGTGGGCGCCGAACCAGAGCACGGCGACGCTGGAGACGTTCACGACCAGCATCACGGCCGGGAACATGAACGACATCAGCCGGCCGACCTGGAGGGCGGTGTCGGTGAGGTCCCCGTTGGCCTTGGCGAAGCGGGCCTGCTCGTGGTCGTCCTTGACGAAGGCGCGGATGACCCGGATGCCGGTGATCTGCTCGCGCAGGACCCGGTTCACCGTGTCGATCCGGGTCTGCATGCTGCGGAACTTGGGGCGCAGCGAGCGGACGAGGAGGACGACGACGGCGCCGAGCAGCGGGATGACCGCGAGCAGCAGGCCGGACAGCGGCACGTCCTGGTTGAGGGCCATGATGATGCCGCCGACGCACATGATGGGAGCGGCCACCATGAGCGTGAAGCTCATCAGGGCCAGCATCTGGACCTGTTGGACGTCGTTGGTGGTGCGGGTGATCAGCGAGGGGGCGCCGAACTGGCCGACCTCGCGGGCGGAGAAGCTCTGCACCTGGTCGAAGACGGCGGCGCGGACGTCCCGGCCGAAGGCCATGGCGGTCTTGGAGCCGTAGTAGACGGCGCCGATCGAGCAGAGCGCCTGGACCAGGGTGATGCCGATCATCACCCCGCCCACCTGCAGGATGTAGCCGGTGTCGCCCTTGACCACGCCGTCGTCGATGATGTCGGCGTTGAGCGTCGGCAGGTAGAGCGCCGCCAGGGTGGACACCAGTTGGAGCCCCACGAGCAGCGCGATCGGTCGGGAGTACGGGCGCAGGTACGCTCTGAGAAGTCTGATCAGCACTGGCACACTCTTGTCGTCGACGGGTGGATTCGCATCCCGATTCTCGTTCTTTGGTGGACTCGTACAGGCGATTCACGAGTTGTGGATCGCAGGTTTGCCCAGTCCTTTGCCGAACCGTACGGCGGGCCCGATTGCACGGGTTCACCGGGGCGCGGGCGGAGTCGTCGTCGGGCACCGGCGGCGCGGCGGTGTGCCGGCCGGGCCCCGCCCTCTTACGGAATGACCGGTTTCCCCCTAGGCTGCTGATTGCCCCCTTGTTACTCGCCGGTATCGCCCGGGTTGACCGGGGGCCCGGCGGCCGCCCCCCACGGGCGCCGAGACCATCCCTCAGACGGCCACCCGCCCCCGGAGGTCCTCGTTGAGTTCCGCGCAGTCCCTGATCGACTCCGGCAGTGCCGACTTGGTCGCCGGGCGTCCCGCCTCCGTCGCCCACCTCTTCCTGGAGCGGGTCGCCGCCACCCCGAACGCCGAGGCCTACCGCTACCCGGCCCCGGTCGACGAGCACGCCGCGGACAGCGCCCCCGGCGCCGAGCAGTGGCGCTCGCTCACCTGGGCGCAGACCGCGGCCCGGGTCAAGGCGGTGGCCGCCGGCCTGATGGCGCTCGGCATCCAGCCGGAGGACCGGGTGGCCCTCGCCTCCTCCACCCGGCTCGAATGGATCATCGCCGACCTCGGGAACATGTGCGCGGGTGCCGCCACGACGACCGTCTATCCCAGTACCAACGCCGATGAGACCGCGTTCATCCTCTCCAACTCCGGTTCCAGGGCGCTGTTCGCGGAGAACTCCGCCCAACTCGCCAAGGCCGTCGGCCAGCTCGGACAGCTGCCCGAGCTGCGGACCGTCATCCTCTTCGACGCCCCCGAGGCCGACGCCCCCGAGGCCGACGCCCCACAGGCCAGTACCCCCGGGGCCGACGGCCTGAACGCCCTCACGGTGCTCACCCTCGCCGAGCTGGAGCAGCGCGGCGCCGAGTACCTGGAGCAGCACCCGGACGCGGTCGAGAAGGCCGTCGCCGCGCTCGACAAGGAGCAGTTGGCCACCCTCATCTACACCTCCGGCACCACCGGCCGCCCCAAGGGCGTGCGCCTGGTGCACGACTGCTGGGCGTACGAGGCCCGGGCCCAGGAGGCCAGCGGACTGCTGCGCTCCGACGACGTCCAGTTCATGTGGCTGCCGCTGTCGCACGTGTTCGGCAAGACGCTGATCTCCGGCCAGATCGCCACCGGCCACGTGATGGCCGTGGACGGCCGGGTCGACCGGATCATCCACAACCTGCCGGTCATCCGGCCGACCGTGATGGCCTCGGCGCCGCGCATCTTCGAGAAGGTCTACAACGGCATCGCCGGCCGGGCCCGGGCCGAGGGCGGCGCCAAGTACAAGATCTTCCGGTGGGCCGCCAAGGTCGCCCGCGAGCACGCCCGCGCCGTCCAGGAGAGCCGGATCGCCACCGGCGCCGGCACCGCCCCGCTGGGCCTCAGGCTCCAGCACGGCCTGGCCGACAAGCTGGTCTACGCCAAGATCCGCGCGGCCTTCGGCGGCCGGCTGCGCGGCGCCGTCTCCGGCAGCGCCGCGCTCGCGCCCGAGATCGGCTACTTCTTCCTCGGCGCCGGCGTGCCGATCCTGGAGGGCTACGGCCTCAGCGAGACCAGCGCCGGCTCCTGCGTCAACCGTGAGGAGGACGTCCGGATCGGCACCGTGGGCCGCCCGCTGCCCGGCACCGAGGTCCGGATCGCCGAGGACGGCGAGATCCTGCTGCGCGGCCCCGGCGTCATGCGCGGCTACCACGACCTGCCCGAGAAGACCGCCGAGGTGCTGGAGGCCGACGGCTGGTTCCACACCGAGGACATCGGCGAGCTCGGCCCCGACGGCTTCCTGCGGATCACCGACCGCAAGAAGGACCTGTTCAAGACCTCCGGCGGCAAGTACGTCGCGCCCAGCGAGGTCGAGGGCAGGTTCAAGGCGGTCTGCCCGTTCGTCAGCAACATCCTCGTGATCGGCAACGGCCGCAACTTCTGCACCGCGCTGATCGGCCTGGACGAGGCGGTCATCATGCCGTGGGCCGCCGCGCACGGGCTGAAGGACAAGTCCTACGCCGAGGTGGTCGCCGACCCGCAGGTGCACCAGCTGATCGAGGGCTTCGTCAAGCGGCTCAACGCCGACCTCCAGCGCTGGCAGACGATCAAGAAGTTCCACCTGCTGCCACGCGACCTCGACATCGAGCACGGCGAGCTCACCCCGAGCCTGAAGATCAAGCGCCCGGTGGTCGAGCGGACCTACGCGGACGCCGTCACCGCGATGTACGCGGGCGCCAACGAGGCCTGATCGGCCCCGACCCCGTACGGCTCACCGGTTCGGGTGAGCCGTACGGGACAATGGGGTCATGCCCTCCGCACTCCCCGACGGTGAACCGGTGCCGTCCGACGGTTCCCTGCCCGCATCCGCCCGCACCGGTCTCGGGCAGCGGCCGTTCGGCTTCTACCTGCACGTGCCCTACTGCGCCAGCCGCTGCGGCTACTGCGACTTCAACACCTACACCGCCACCGAGCTGCGCTCCTCCGGGGCCGTCGCCTCCCAGGAGACCTACGCGGACAACGTGGTCGCCGAGATCCGGCTGGCCCGCCAGGTCCTCGGCCAGGTCGACCTGCCGGTCCAGACCGTCTTCCTCGGCGGCGGCACCCCCACCCTGCTGCCCGCTCGCGACCTGGTGAAGATGCTCGCCGCGCTGCGCGAGGAGTTCGGGCTCGCCGAGGGCGCCGAGGTCACCACCGAGGCCAACCCGGAGTCCGTCGACCCGGCCTACCTGGCCGAACTGCGCGAGGGCGGCTACAACCGGGTCTCCTTCGGCATGCAGAGCGCCCGCCCGCACGTCCTGAAGCTGCTCGACCGCCACCACACCCCGGGCCGCCCCGAGGCCTGCGTCGCCGAGGCCCGCGCCGCCGGCTTCGACCACGTCAACCTGGACCTCATCTACGGCACCCCCGGCGAGTCCGACGACGACTGGCGCGCCTCCCTGGACGCCGCCATCGGCGCCGGGCCCGACCACGTCTCGGCGTACTCCCTGATCGTCGAGGACGGCACCAAGCTCGCCGCCCGGGTCAAGCGCGGCGAACTGCCGATGATCGACG
This sequence comes from Kitasatospora sp. NPDC088264, assembly GCF_040685715.1. Lineage (NCBI taxonomy): Bacteria > Bacillati > Actinomycetota > Actinomycetes > Kitasatosporales > Streptomycetaceae > Kitasatospora > Kitasatospora sp. NPDC088264. The sequence goes on along the minus strand of NZ_JBFBIR010000073.1, from coordinate 23,803 downwards.
ACGACGTGCACGCCGACCGCTACCTCATCGCCGAACAGGCCCTCAGCGCCGCCGGCTACACCTGGTACGAGGTCTCCAACTGGGCCACCACCCCGGAGGGCCGCTGCCGCCACAACGAGCTGTACTGGACCGGCGCCGACTGGTGGGGCGCCGGCCCGGGCGCGCACAGCCACGTCGGCGGCGTCCGCTGGTGGAACGCCAAGCACCCCGCCGCCTACGCCCAGGCCCTCGCCGAGGGCCGCACCCCCGCCCTGGGCCGCGAGGTGCTCGCCGAGGAGGACCGCCGGGTCGAGCGCATCCTGCTGGAACTGCGCCTCGCCGAGGGCATCCCGCTCACCCTCCTCACCGACACCGGCCGCCACGCCGCCGCCCGCCACCTCGCCGACGGCCTCCTCGCCGCCGAGCCGTACGCCCAGGGCCGCGCGGTCCTCACCCTCCAGGGCCGGCTGCTCGCCGACGCGGTCGTACGTGACCTGGTGGACTGACATTCGTTAACGTGGGTGTCAGCCGTCGGAGGGAGCGTGCGATGACCGCCATCGATGATCGGATGACCGGGATCTTCGAGAACCTGGAGGTGCCGGAGGGCATCAAGGCCGAACTCATCAGGGGGGAAATCGTGATGATGGCGGGGCCTGACATGGTCCACAATCTCATCGTCCTGGCGATTCAGCACCAGCTTCCGTATGGTCGGTGGCGTCCACTCACGACCCAGGACCTGGGGATCCCCGGCCAGGCGAGCGAACCCCAGCCCGACCTGGTCGTCTTCGAACGCGGGGCGGTCCAGGAGCACGGACGACTGCTGCCGTCGCCCGCCGTCACCCTGGTGGTCGAGGTGGTGTCGAAGACCAGTGTCGATCGTGATTACCGGACCAAGCGGGAGCTCTACGCCGAGGGCTCCGTCCCCGCGTACCTGATCGTGGACCCGATCAAGGGGGTCTGCGTGCTGCTGACCGAGTTGGGTAGGGATCCCGGGTCCGGCCTCCCGAGGTACATGTCCGAGCGGACCAGCAAGTTCGGCGAGCCCGTCCCCGTCAGCCTGCTTGAGATCGATCTGGACACCACGGACTTTCAGCAGTACGTCTGATCGGCCTCACTCCGGAACCGTCACGAAGTCGATCAACTCCTCGACCTTGCCCAGCAGTTCCGGCTCCAGGTCCTTGTAGCTGTCCACCGTGGAGAGGATCCGCTTCCAGGCGGCGGGGGTGTTCACCGGCCAGCCGAGGCGGCGGCAGACGCCCTCCTTCCACTCCTCGCCGCGCGGGACGGCGGGCCAGCCGGCGATGCCGACGGAGGCGGGCTTCACGGCCTGCCAGATGTCGATGTAGGGGTGGCCGACGACCAGGACGGCGTCGCCGGTGACCTGGGCGGCGATGCGCTGCTCCTTGGTGCCGGGGAGCAGGTGGTCGACCAGGACGCCGAGGCGCCGCCCCGGGCCGGGGGCGAAGTCGGCGACGATCGCGGGCAGGTCGTCCACGCCCTCCAGGTACTCGACGACCACGCCCTCGATCCGCAGGTCGTCGCCCCAGACCCGCTCGACCAGTTCGGCGTCGTGCCGGCCCTCGACGTAGATCCGCGACTCGCGGGCGACCCGGGCCCGGGCGCCGGGGACGGCGACGGAGCCGGAGGCGGTGCGGCCCGGCGTACGGGAGGGGGCGGGGCCGGCCGGGCGCACCAGGGTGACCGTCCGGCCCTCCAGCAGGAAGCCGCGCGGCACCAGCGGGAACACCCGGAGCTTGCCGAAGCGGTCCTCCAGGGTGACGGTGAAGCCCTCGGCGGTCTTCTCGCAGCGCACCACCGCGCCGCAGAAGCCGGTGACGGCCTCCTCCACCACCAGGTCCCGTTCGGCGGTCACCTCCGGGGCGGGTTGCTGCTTCTTCCACGGCGGGGTCAGGTCGGGTCCGTACTGGCGGCTGCGCATGAAAGCGACTATACGGACGGACCGTCAGAGGCCCGGCGCGCCCCAGACCGGGAACCAGCGGCTGAGGTCCTTCTCCAGCCGCAGGTCGTTCCCGAGCATCGCGTTGACCTGGAGCTCCAGCGGGCTGTTGCGCCGCTCCCCGCCGCCGGGCATCGGGGCGAAGGGGTAGAAGGTGCCGCGCTTGTAGAGGTAGACCAGGGCCAGCGACTGCCCGTCCGGGTTGCGGAAGCCGACCAGCGAGCAGAGCAGCTGCGGCCCGAAGCCGTTCGCCTCCAGCTCGCTGTTGACCGCGTGCAGGTCGTTGACCAGGTCCGGCAGTTCCTCGGGGGTGTGCCGGGCGAGCAGCCAGGAGTAGCCGTAGCCGTCCTTGGAGGCCTCCACCGGGACGCCGCCGCGCTCGGTGTCGGCGTCGAGCAGCGCCCGTACCTGCTGTTCGACCTGACCGAAGGCCGCGCCCTCGACGGCGGCGAAGCAGACCGAGCCGAGCCCGGTGGGGGTGAACCCGGCCCCGGCCTCCAGGGTGAGGGCGGCGGACGGGACGCCGAACAGCTGGTCGAGGTCGGGCTTGACGGGCTTGGTGCGCCCGAACAGGGTGTCCAGGATTCCCACGGCGGTCCTTTCGGAGGAGGGAGTCGGGAGGGCGGCAGGGGGGCGGGGCCTCAGCGGCCGAGCTGCTCGGAGATCTTCGCCAGCTGCTCCAGGCGCTTCTCCAGCGTCGGGTGGGTGGAGAACAGCTGGGAGGCGGTCTCCCGGGCGCTCAGCGCGGGGGCGAAGTAGAAGGCGTTGTAGGGCTGCGCCTGGCGCAGGTCCTTGCTGGGGATGGCGGCGATCTGGCCGGTGACCTTGGTGAGCGCGGAGGCGAGGGCGCTGGGCCGGCCGGTGAGCTGGGCGGCGGCGCGGTCGGCGGCGAGTTCCCGGTAGCGGGACAGGAGCCGGGTGAGCAGGAAGCTGATGGCGTAGACGACCATCGACACCAGCGGGATGATCAGGGCGACGATGGCCGCGTTCTGGTCGTTGTTGTTGCGGTTGCCGCCCATGAACCCGCCGTACATGGCGATCCGGGTCATGGCCCCGGCGAGGACGCCGAGGAAGCCGGCGATGGTCATCACCGCGACGTCCCGGTGGGCGACGTGGGACAGCTCGTGGGCGAGGACGCCCTCCAGTTCCTCGGGCTCCAGCCGTCGCAGCAGGCCGGTGGTGACGCACACCACGGCGTTCTGCGGGTTGCGGCCGGTGGCGAAGGCGTTCGGCATGTCGTTGTCGGCGACCGCCACCCGGGGTTTGGGCATGTCGGCCAGCGCGCAGAGCCGGTCGATGGTGCCGTGCAGTTGCGGGTACTGCTCAGGGGTCACCTGGTGGGCGCCCATCGCCCGTTCGGTGATCTTGTCGCTGAACCAGAACTGGGCCACGAACAGCCCGCCGGAGATCAGGACGATCAGTGGCCAGGCGCCGCGCAGCAGCACGATCAGCAGACCGGTGAAACCGACGTACAGCAGCCCGATCACGAACATCGTCACGACCATGCGGCCGGTCAGACCGCGGTCGGGCGCGAAACGGGTGTGCTGGCCCGAGCTCGACATTGCTTGCTCCTCCATTCGCCGTCGTCTTCGATGCTGCCACCCGGACGGCCCCGCGGCACCACCCCCGCGCCGGGAACTGCGGGCAGGATCACTCCGGCCGGGCCGTTCCTGCCGTTGGGCCCGGGCCTTACACTGGCAGGTACGGTTTTGGCACTCGCAGGTTCAGAGTGCCAAAGCGGGTGCCGGAGCCGGGATCCTCCCGGAGCGGGCAGCAGCATGCGTGACACGAACGGACAACGTGCGAAGACGGAGGTGTGTGCCCCATGGCCGGTGAGGTTCGCCAGCTGGACGACCGCAAGCTCGCCGTGCTCCGCGCGATCGTCCAGGACTACGTGGGCACCGAGGAGCCGGTCGGCTCCAAGGCCCTGGTGGAGCGGCACAACCTCGGAGTCTCCCCGGCGACCGTCCGCAACGACATGGCGGCGCTGGAGGAGGAGGGCTACATCCACCAGCCGCACACCAGCGCCGGGCGCATCCCCACCGACAAGGGGTACCGCCTGTTCGTCGACAAGCTCGCCGAGGTCAAGCCGATGAGCGCCCCCGAGCGCCGGGCGATCCGGCACTTCCTGGACGGCGCCGTCGACCTGGACGACGTGGTCATGCGGACGGTGCGGCTGCTCGCCCAGCTCACCCGACAGGTCGCGGTGGTGCAGTACCCCTCGCTGTCGCGGTCCACCGTCCGGCACATCGAGCTGGTGGCGCTGGCCCCGACCAAGGTGATGCTGGTCCTGATCACCAACACCGGCCGGGTCGAGCAGCGGATGGTCGACTGCCCGGGCCCGGTCGGCGAGACGGTCCTGGCAGACCTGCGGGCCCGGATCAACGCGCGGGCCGTCGGCCAGCGGCTGCCGGACGTGCCGGGGTTCCTGGAGGAGCTCCCGGCGGGTTTCGAGCCGCCGGACCGCCCGACCGTCAGCACGGTCCTGGCGACGCTGTTCGAAGCGCTCGCCGAGCAGAACGAGGAGCGGATCATGCTGGCCGGCACGGCCAACCTGACCCGCTTCGGGCACGACTTCCCCCTGACCATCCAGCCGGTGCTGGAAGCCCTGGAGGAGCAGGTCGTCCTGCTCCGCCTCCTGGGTGAGACGGCGGACGCCGCGATGACGGTCCGGATCGGGCGGGAGATCGCCTACGAGGGGCTGAATTCCACCTCGGTGGTGTCGGTCGGCTACGGTTCGGGCGACGAGAGCGTGGCCAAACTGGGTGTGATCGGTCCGACCCGGATGGACTATCCGGGCACAATGGGGGCGGTGCGTGCGGTGGCGCGGTACGTGGGCCAGATCCTGGCCGAGTCGTAGCACAGGCCGCCGTCGGAACCTCTGACGGCGGTGTCCAGTCGCAGCACTACTACAGGCGGAACAAGCGGAGCATTTGGTGGCCACGGACTACTACGCGGTACTCGGCGTCCGACGGGATGCGGGGCAGGACGAGATCAAGAAGGCCTTCCGGCGCCTGGCACGCGAACTGCACCCGGACGTCAACCCGGACCCGAAGACGCAGGAGCGGTTCAAGGAGATCAACGCCGCTTACGAGGTGCTCTCCGACCCGCAGAAGCGCCAGGTCTACGACCTCGGAGGTGACCCGCTCTCGCCGGGCGGCGGGGGCGCGGGCGGCTTCGGCGCGGGGGCGGCCGGCTTCGGCTTCTCCGACATCATGGACGCCTTCTTCGGCGCCGCGGCCGGCCAGCGCGGCCCGCGCTCGCGCACCCGCCGCGGCCAGGACGCCATGATCCGGCTGGAGATCACCCTGGAGGAGGCCGCCTTCGGCACCACCAAGGAACTCCAGGTCGACACCGCCGTCACCTGCACCACGTGCAGCGGCGAGGGCGCGGCCCCCGGCACCTCCGCGCAGACCTGCGACATGTGTCGCGGCAGGGGCGAGGTCTCCCAGGTCACCCGGTCGTTCCTGGGCCAGGTCATGACCTCCCGTCCCTGCCCGCAGTGCCAGGGCTTCGGCACCGTCGTGCCGACCCCGTGCCCGGAGTGCGCCGGCGACGGCAGGGTCCGCGCCCGGCGCACCCTGACCGTCAAGATCCCGGCCGGTGTCGACAACGGCACCCGGATCCAGCTGGCCGGCGAGGGCGAGGTCGGCCCCGGCGGCGGCCCGGCCGGCGACCTGTACGTCGAGATCGCCGAGACCACCCACACCGTCTTCCAGCGGCGCGGGGACGACCTGCACTGCACCGTCACCATCCCGATGACGGCCGCGTCCCTCGGCACCCAGGTGCCGCTGCAGACCCTGGACGGGCTGGAGGAGGTCGACATCCGGCCCGGCACCCAGTCCGGCCAGTCGATCCCGCTGCACGGCCGCGGCATCACGCACCTGCGCGGCGGCGGCCGGGGCGACCTGATAGTGCATGTCGAGGTGCAGACGCCCACCAAGCTCGACCCCGAGCAGGAGGAGCTGCTGCGCCGGCTCGCGGTGCTGCGCGGCGAGGAGCGGCCGTCCGGCCAGTTCGCGCCGGGCCAGCAGGGCCTGTTCTCGCGCCTCAAGGACGCGTTCAACGGCCGCTAGGCCCTAGGCCGGGGCCGCTACTGGGCCCTGGCCGTCCGCGCGGGGGTGCCGGGTTCTGCCCGGCGCCCCTTTCGCGTTCCCGATCCGCCCCACCCCCGGAGGTTCCCCGCATGACCGCCCCCGTCTTCGTCGTCGAGACCGAGCGGATCGCCGCCGCCGCGCCCGGCTCCGTGGTGCGCCTCGACGGGCCGGAGGGGCGGCACGCGGCCGCGGTGAGGCGGCTGGCGGCGGGCGAGGCGGTGACCCTCGCCGACGGGCTGGGCCTCGGGGTGGACGGGACGGTCGCCGCGGTGCTCGGCAAGGACGCGATCGACGTCACGGTGGCCGCCGTCCGCCGGGAGCCCGAGCCGGCGCCGCGGATCGTCGTCGTCCAGGCGCTGCCCAAGGGCGACCGCGGCGAGCTCGCGGTGGAGACCATGACCGAGGTCGGCGTGGACGTGATCGTCCCGTGGGCCGCCTCGCGCTGCATCACGCAGTGGAAGGGCGACCGGGGCGCCAAGGCGCTCGCCAAGTGGCGGGCCACCGCCCGGGAGGCCGGCAAGCAGTCCCGCCGGCTGCGCTTCCCCGAGGTGCGCGAGCCGGCGACCACCCGGCAGCTGGCGCCGCTGCTGGCCGGGGCCGCGTTCGCCGCCGTGCTGCACGAGGAGGGCGCCGAGCCGCTGGCGCTGGCCGCGCTGCCCGCGGCCGGGGACGTGGTGCTGGTGGTCGGCCCGGAGGGCGGGGTCTCCCCGGAGGAGCTGGCCGCGTTCGCCGAGGCGGGTGCCGGGCCGTACCGGCTGGGCCCCTCGGTGCTGCGCACCTCCACCGCCGGGGTGGCCGCCGGCGCCCTGCTGCTGGGGCGCACCGGCCGCTGGTCGTAGCCGGCGCCCGTGCGGTCGGAGTCTGCCCGAACCGGCCCGCGCCGTGCGCGCACGTGCCTACGCTGACCGCGTGACGGAACCCCTGAGCACCTCTGCGGGCGCCTACCTGCGCCACCCCCATCTGCACGGTGACCTGGTCACCTTCGTCGCCGAGGACGACGTCTGGCTGGCCCCGCTGGACGGTGGCCGGGCCTGGCGGCTGACGGCCGATCACGTGCCCGTCCGGCACCCCCGGTTCGCCCCCGACGGGCGGCACATCGCCTTCACCTCCACCCGGGACGGCGCGCCCGAGGTGCACGTGGTGCCGGTGGACGGCGGGCCGTCCCGGCGGCTCACCCACTGGGGCAGCGAGCAGACCGAGGTGCGGGGCTGGACGGCCGACGGGCGCCCGATCGCCCTCACCACCGCCGGCGAGGCGACCCTGCGCCGCAGCTGGGCGCACGCCGTGCCGCTGGACGGCGGCGAGTCGGTGCGGCTGCCGTACGGGCCGGTCGGCGGGCTCGCCTTCGAGCTGGGCGGCGACCGCGTGCTGCTGGGCACCGTCAACAACCGCGAGCCGGCCTGGTGGAAGCGCTACCGGGGCGGCCGGGCGGGCAAGTTGTGGATCGGGCGGGACGCATTCGTCCGCGTCCACGAGGAGTTGGACGGCCAGCTCGACTCGCCGCTGTGGGTGGGGGACCGGATCGCCTTCCTCTCCGACCACGAGGGCGTCGGTGAGCTCTACTCCAGCCTCCCGGACGGCTCCGACCTGCGCCGCCACACCACCGACCCGGACGGCTTCTACGCCCGCAACGCCGGCACCGACGGCACCCGGACGGTGTTCCACCGGGCCGGCGACGTCTGGCTGCTGGACGACCTGGCGGGAGCCGCGCCCCGCCGCCTCGACATCCGGCTGGCCGGCCCGCGCAGCGGCCGCCGCCCCCGCCCGGTGCACGCCGCGCACTGGCTGGAGTCCGCCGCCCCCGACCGCACCGGCCGGGCCGGCGCCGTGGTGGTGCGCGGCGACGTGCACTGGCTGACCCACCGCGAGGGCCCGGCCCGGGTGCTGGACGAGACCCCGGGGGTGCGCGGGCGGCTGGCCCGGGTGGTGCCGGGCGAGGACGGCGCCCAGGGCGTGCTGTGGGTGTCCGACGCCGAGGGCGAGGACGCCCTGGAGTTCGCCCCCGACGCGCAGGGCGCCGAGCGCCGCCGGCTGGCCGCCGGGCGGATCGGCCGGGTCAACTCCCTGGCGGTGTCCCCGGACGGCAAGCAGGCCGCGCTCGGCGTGCACGACGGCCGGGTCCTGCTGGTCGCGCTCGCCGACGGCACCGTGCACGAGCTGGACCGCAGCGCCGACGGCGAGGTCAGTGGGCTGGCCTTCAGCCCGGACTCGGCCTGGCTGGCCTGGTCGCGGCCGGTGCACCGGCTGGGCCCGTACTCGCTGCGCCAGATCGTGCTGGCCGACCTGGTGGCCCGGACGGTCGGCGAGGTCACCCAGGAGCGCTTCATCGACACCTCGCCGGCCTTCACCGCGGACGGCCGCTACCTGGCGTTCCTGTCGGTGCGCAACCTCGACCCGGTCTACGACTCGCACGTCTTCGACCTGTCGTTCCCCAACGGCTGCCGCCCGTACCTGATCACGCTGGCCGCCGACACGCCGTCCCCGTTCGGGCCGCAGCGGGCCGGGCGCCCGCTCGGCGGGGAGGAGGACGAGCTGCGCGGCAGGAGGGCGGACGGCGAGGAGGCCGCCGGCGACGCCGCGCCGGTGACCAGGGTCGACCTGGACGGCATTGCGGACCGGATCGTCCCGTTCCCGGTCGAGGGCGGCCGGTTCGACGCGCTCAGGGCGGCCAAGGACGGCGTGCTGTGGACCCGCGCCCCGCTGCTCGGCGAACTCGGCGACGAGGCGGCCTCGCCCGAGGACGAGCGGCCCCGGCCGGTGCTGGAGCGCTTCGACCTGAAGAAGCGCCGCGTCGAGCAACTGGTGCACGGCGTGGACGGCTTCGCGGTCAGCGGGGACGGCACCCGGGTGGCCGTGCTGGACGGGGGCGAGCTGCGGATCGTCCCGGCCGAGCACAAGGCGGGTGGTGAGGACGACGAGGTGGGCGTCGACCTGGCCCGGCTGCGGGTCACCGTCGACCCGGCCGCCGAGTGGCGGCAGATGTACGCCGAGAACGGCCGCCTGATGCGCGACAACTTCTGGCGCCCCGACCTCGGCGGCGTCGACTGGGCCGGCGTGCTGGACCGCTACCGGCCGCTCGTGGAACGCCTCGGCTCGCACGACGACCTGGTCGACCTGCTCTGGGAGGTGCACGGCGAACTCGGCACCTCGCACGCCTACGTCATCCCGTACGGCCGGTACACCGAGCCGGCCCGGCGCCAGGGCCTGCTCGGCGCGGACCTCGCCAAGGACGGCGACCGGTGGCGGATCGCCCGCATCCTGCCCGGCGAGTCCTCCGACCCCCGGGCCCGCTCGCCGCTGGCCGCGCCCGGCGCCGCGATCCGCCCGGGCGACGCGGTCCTCGCCGTCAACGGCCGCCCGGTGGACCCGGTCACCGGCCCGGCCCCGCTGCTGGCCGGCACCGCCGGGCAGCCGGTCGAGCTGACCGTGGCCGGCAAGGACGGCACCGACCGGCGCCACCCGGTGGTCGTCCCGATCGCCGACGAGGAGCCGCTGCGCTACCACGACTGGGTGGCCGGGCGGCGGGCCGCGGTGCGCGAGCTGTCCGGCGGCCGGCTCGGCTACCTGCACATCCCCGACATGCAGTCGGCCGGCTGGGCCCAGATCCACCGCGACCTGGCCGTGGAACTGGCCAGGGACGGCGTGATCGTCGACGTCCGGGAGAACCGCGGCGGCCACACCTCGCAGCTGGTGATCGAGAAGCTCGCCCGCCGGATCGTCGGCTGGAACGCCATCCGGGACACCGACCACCCGGTGCCCTACCCCCTCGACGCCCCGCGCGGGCCGGTCGTCGCGCTCGCCAACGAGTTCTCCGGCTCGGACGGCGACGTCGTCAACGCCGTCATCCAGACGCTCGGCATCGGCCCGGTGGTCGGCACCCGCACCTGGGGCGGGGTGATCGGCATCGACAGCCGCTACCACCTGGTCGACGGCACCCTGGTCACCCAGCCCAAGTACGCGTACTGGCTGGAGAACTACGGCTGGGGCGTGGAGAACCACGGCGTCGACCCGGACGTCGAGGTGCCGATGGCCCCGCACCAGTGGGCCGCCGGCGAGGACCCGCAGCTGGCCGAGGGCGTCCGGATCGCCCTCGCCGCGCTCGCCGCGGCCCCGCCCCGCACGGCCCCGCCGATGCCCTGGGCGTAGGGCGCGCCCCCGCCGCCCCGGCGGGCGGGAGAGCAGCCGAACGGGAGGTCGGCCCGGCCGACTTCCCGCTAGGCTGCGCCCGTACGGCCCCAGACCAGACACGAACCGAGGAGAAGCCGATGGCCGGCGAGCCGCAACCCGACTGCCTGTTCTGCAAGATCGTTGCGGGCGAGATCCCGGCGACCGTGGTGCGCAAGACCGAGCGCGTCCTCGCCTTCCGCGACATCGCCCCCAAGGCGCCGCTGCACGTCCTGGTCATCCCGCACGTCCACTACCCGAACGCCGCCGCGCTGGCCGCCGCCGAGCCGGAGATCGCCGGTGAACTCCTCGCCGAGGCGGGCGCGGTGGCCAGGGACGAGGGCATCGAGGACTACCGGCTGATCTTCAACACCGGCGCCGGCGCCGGCCAGACGATCTTCCACGCCCACGTCCACGTGCTCGGCGGCAAGCCGATGACCGAGAACATGGTCTGACCTACGTGTCACAGCGCGAACTCGTCGTCCTCGGCACCGCCAGCCAGGTGCCCACCCGGCACCGCAACCACAACGGCTACCTGCTCCGCTGGGACGGCGAGGGCCTGCTGTTCGACCCCGGCGAGGGCACCCAGCGGCAGATGCTGCTGGCCGGCGTCTCGGCCACCCAGATCACCCGGATCGCCGTGACGCACTTCCACGGCGACCACTGCCTGGGCCTCGCCGGGGTGATCCAGCGGATCAACCTGGACCGCGTCCCCCACCCGGTGGACGTCTACTTCCCGGCCTCCGGCGAGGTCTACTTCGAGCGGCTGCGGCACGCCACCGCCTACCACGAGACGGCCGTCCTGCGGCCCCGGCCGATCGACGAGCCGGGCCCGCTGCCCGCGCCCGGTGCCCGCTTCGCGCTGGACGCCGTGCGGCTGTCGCACCCCGTGGAGTCCTTCGGCTACCGGCTGTCCGAGCCGGACGGCCGCCGCCTGGTGCCCGAACGCCTCGCCGCGCTGGGCGTCTTCGGCCCCGCGGTCGGCCGCCTCCAGCACGAGGGGGCGATCGAGGCGGACGGCCGGCGGGTCACCCTGGAGGAGGTCAGCGAGCCCCGGCCGGGCCAGCGCTTCGCCTTCGTGATGGACACCCGGCTCTGCGACGGCGTGTACGAACTCGCCGAGGGCGCCGACCTGTTGGTCGCCGAGTCGACCTTCGCCGACGCCGACGCCCGGCTCGCCGAGGAGCACGGCCACCTCACCGCCGGGCAGGCCGCCAAGGCCGCCGCCGAGGCCGGTGTGCGCACCCTGGTGCTGACCCACTTCTCCCAGCGCTACCCGGACCTCGGCCAGCACCTGGCCGACGCCCGCAAACACTTCGACGGCGAGCTGGTGATCGCCGCCGACCTCACCCGGGTGCCCGTCCCCGTCCGGCGCCAGCCGTGAACCCGGCCCGCACCCCGTGAAAAGCGCTCGCGCCGCCCCCCGATCTGCCGCAGCATCGTCGGGTGCGGCCCCGCCGCCCGCCGCGGCGACCACGTGCGCGGCGTACCCTGGTGCCCCGGAGAGACCGATCGGCACACGACACCACGGATGGGATGAGGCAGGCCCAGCGCCGACCTATGAGTGACACATCGCAGACCCGTACGAACGGACAGTCGCGCCCCGAACCGGCCGACGACGGTCGCGTCAGCGCCCGGATCGTCATCCCCGAGAAGCACCCGATGGTCACCCTGCTCGGCACGGCGGACTCGCTGCTGCGCGTGATCGAGCAGGGCTTCCCCGCCGCCGACATCCACGTCCGCGGCAACGAGGTGACCGCCACCGGAGCGCGCGCCGAGGTCGCCCTCGTGCAGCGGCTCTTCACCGAGATGATGCTGGTGCTGCGCACCGGCCAGCCCTTGACGGAGGATTCCGTGGAGCGCTCCATCGCCATGCTCCGCGGTGCCGCGGAGGACCCGGACAGCCCGGCGCCGTCCCAGGTGTTCACCGCGAACATCCTGTCCAACCGGGGCCGCACGATCCGCCCCAAGACCCTCAACCAGCAGCGCTACGTCGACGCGATCGACAAGCACACGATCGTCTTCGGCCTCGGCCCGGCCGGCACCGGCAAGACCTACCTCGCGATGGCCAAGGCCGTCCAGGCCCTCCAGGCCAAGGAGGTCAACCGGATCATCCTGACCCGCCCGGCCGTCGAGGCGGGGGAGCGGCTGGGCTTCCTGCCCGGCACCCTCTACGAGAAGATCGACCCGTACCTGCGCCCGCTGTACGACGCGCTGCACGACATGATGGACCCGGACTCCATCCCGCGCCTGATGGCGGCCGGCACCATCGAGGTCGCGCCGCTGGCGTACATGCGCGGCCGCACCCTCAACGACGCCTTCATCATCCTGGACGAGGCCCAGAACACCTCGCCCGAGCAGATGAAGATGTTCCTCACCCGCCTCGGTTTCAACTCCCGGGTGGTGGTCACCGGCGACACCAGCCAGATCGACCTCCCGGGCGGCACCCGCAGCGGCCTCAAGGTCGTCCAGGACATCCTGGCCGACGTGCCCGACATCCACTTCTCCGTCCTCACCAGCACCGACGTGGTCCGCCACAAGCTGGTCGGCCGGATCGTGGACGCCTACGAACGCTGGGACGCCAAGCAGGAGGCCGAGGAGAACTCCTCGCCCGCCCGCAAGCCGGCCCAGCGGCGCGGCTCCCGCGCACCCCGTCAGTCCCATCGCACCGAAAGCTGAGTACGCAGCCCGTCATGTCGATCGACATCGCCAACGAGTCCGGTTGGGACGCCGATGAGGAAGCCATCCTCGACGTCGCCCGCTTCGCCCTGGACAAGATGCGGATCCACCCGCAGTCCGAACTGTCCGTGATCCTGGTGGACGGAGCGGCGATGGAGGAGCTGCACATCCAGTGGATGGACCTCCCCGGCCCCACCGACGTGATGTCCTTCCCGATGGACGAGCTTCGCCCCGGCAAGGAGGGCGAGGAACTGCCGCAGGGCCTGCTCGGCGACATCGTGCTCTGCCCGGAGGTCGCCGAGCAGCAGGGCAAGGCGGCCCCCTCCAAGCACTCGATGGACGAGGAGCTCCAACTGCTCACCGTCCACGGGGTGCTGCACGTCCTCGGGTACGACCACGAGGAGCCCGAGGAGGAGGAGGAGATGTTCGCCCTCCAGAAGCGCATCCTGGACGACTGGCGGGCCGGCCGGGGCCTCGGTGGTCTCTCCCCGGCCCCCACCACCCACTGAGCGCGGAGCCCGAACCCCTGTGAGTGGTGAAAGTACGAGCTTCATCCTCGGTGCCGTGCTCCTCGTCGTCCTCGGCTGGCTGGCCGCGTGCGCCGAGGCGGGCATCTCCCGGGTCTCCCGGTTCCGCGCGGAGGAGGCCGTGCGGGCCGGGCGGCGCGGCTCGGCCCGGCTGCTGACCGTCGCCTCCGACCCGATCCGCTACCTCAACCTGGCGACCCTGATCCGGGTGGCCAGCGAGATGGCGGCGGCCGTCCTGGTCACCGTGGTGTGCGTGCGCAACGTGGAGCCGATCTGGCAGGCCGTGCTGCTGGCGTTCGGCGTGATGGTGCTGGTGTCCTTCGTCGCGGTGGGGGTCTCGCCGCGCACGATCGGGCGCCAGCACCCGCTCACCACCGCGACCGCCGCCTCCTTCGTGCTGCTGCCGCTGGCCGCGGTGCTCGGCCCGATCCCGCGGCTGCTGATCCTGCTCGGCAACGCGCTGACCCCGGGCAAGGGCTACCGGGAGGGGCCGTTCGCCTCCGAGGCCGAACTGCGGGCGCTGGTCGACCTCGCCGAGAAGGACGACCTGATCGAGGACGAGGAGCGCCGGATGGTGCACTCCGTCTTCGAGCTGGGCGACACCATCGTCCGCGAGGTGATGGTGCCGCGCACCGACCTGGTGATGATCGAGCGGCACAAGACCGTCCGGCAGGCGCTCACCCTGGCGCTGCGCTCGGGCTTCTCGCGGATCCCCGTGGTCGGGGACAGCGAGGACGACGTGGTCGGCATCGTCTACCTGAAGGACCTGGTCCGGCGTACCCACATCAACCGGGAGGCGGAGTCCGAGGAGGTCGGCGCGGTGATGCGCCCGGCCGTCTTCGTACCGGACTCCAAGCCGGCCGGCGACCTGCTGCGCGAGATGCAGCAGCGCCGCTCGCACGTGGCGATCGTGATCGACGAGTACGGCGGCACGGCCGGCCTGGTCACCATCGAGGACGTCCTGGAGGAGATCGTCGGCGAGATCACCGACGAGTACGACCGGGAGATCGCGCCGGTGGAGGACCTCGGCGACGGCTCGTACCGGATCACCGCCCGGCTGCTGGTGGAGGACCTGGGCGAGCTCTTCGGCATCGAGCTGGAGGACGAGGACGTCGAGACCGTCGGCGGCCTGCTGGCCAAGCACCTCGGCCGGGTGCCGATCCCCGGCTCGGCCTGCGAGATCCCGCTGCCCGAGCCCGCCGGCACCGGGCTGACCGGCATCCTGCTGACCGCCGAGTCCTCGGCCGGGCGCCGCAACCGGATCGGCTCGATGGTCGCGACCCCGGTCCGCAAGGCCGCGGAGGCCGGGGCGGAACCCGGCGAGTAGCGGTCGCGCCCCGGCGGAGCGACCATGGACAGCATGACGCATCAACTTCGCGCGGAGTACGGCCCGCAGGGTGCGACCGGCGGGGTCAAGGTCTGGCACGTGGTGCGCGACGGCGACCCCGCGACGGCGCTCTGCGGCCGTAGCCTGGCCGACGACGCCGAGACGCGGCCCGAGCAGGAGTGGGGCACCGGGCTGCGCTGCTGCCAGCAGTGCGGTTCGCTCTACATGCACGAGGTGCCGCACATGCAGGGGAGCCATCCCTACAGCTAGGCCGGCGTGGCCGGCAGGCCGGCCAGGCCATGGTGGAGGTCACCATGAAGCTGCAAGACGAACTGCCCGTGAACAGCCGGCTCGCCACGGTGTGGCGGATCGGGGCGGGGCTCGGGGGGATTTTCCTGATCGTGTTCGGGTGCCTGGGGCTGGCCGATCACCCGGGCTTCCTGGCCACCCACGGTGACCGGATCGCCGGGCTGTCGACCAACGGGGCGCTGAGCATCCTGTCCATCGTGGCGGGCGCGATCCTGGTGGCGGGGGCGGTGATCGGCGGCAACTTCGCGTCCAACCTGAACATGGTGGTCGGCGTGCTGTTCGTCCTGTCCGGCTTCTACGGCCTGGCGGTGCTCGGGCGGCCGGACGCCAACATCCTGAACTTCCGGATGTCGAACGTGCTGTTCGCCTTCATCTTCGGGGTGATCCTGACGACCTTCGGGATGTACGGCCGGGTGAGCAGCCACCTGCCGCACGACAACCCGTTCTGGCGCGAGCGCGCGGAGCACGAGACGGCGAGGCCGTCCGGGCCGAAGACCTTCGTCAAGGTCCTCAATCCGAACCCCGGTCCGACCCACCCGGTCGGCCACTGAGCGGCCGCGGGGGCCGCCTATGCTCGGCGGCATGAGTGACATCGTCGAGCTCGACCCCGAAGACAAGAAGATCATCACCCTGGCCCGCTCGGCCCGCGCCCGCAACGGCGTCGCCGAGGGGGCCGCGGTGCGTGACGAGACCGGCCGGACGTACGTGGCCGGGACGGTCGCGCTGGAGTCGCTCCGGCTGAGCGCGCTGCAGACGGCGGTGGCGATGGCGGTGGCCAGCGGTGCGAAGTCGCTGGAGGCGGCGGCCGTGGTGAGCGAGGCGGAGCAGCCGGCCGAGGCCGACCTGGCGGCCGTCCGGGACCTCGGCGGGGCCGGGACGCCCGTGCTGCTGGCCGGTGTGGACGGGACGCTGCGGGTGGCGGCCGAGGCCCGCTGAGGGCGGCTGGGGCCCGCCGGCCTGATGCCGCGGCCCGCAGCGGGTCTGCTGGGGCCCGCTGCGGCGGGCGATGGCGGCGGCCTGGCGAACACCTGCCCGAACCGAGCCGATAGTCTCACCGGGGGAGTGAACTCGGTGAGGGGGCTGGGCACATGGGGGCGGTGGCGTTCTTCGCCGGGCTGCTGCTGTTCGTGATGGGGATGGGCAAGTGGCAGGAGACCGGCTCGCCGTACTGGCTCTGGGGTTCGGTCGCCTTTCTGGTGCTGCTGGTGGTGATGTCGGTGGTCACGCGGGGTGGCCGCAAGGGCTGATCGGGCGGTGCGGGCGGGCCCGGACAGCGCGACTCCGGTGATCAGGGAGAATGGAGCACATGAGTGCCCCTTCCTCCTCGTACCGCTCCGGCTTCGCGTGCTTCGTCGGCCGACCCAACGCGGGCAAGTCGACCCTGACCAACGCTCTGGTGGGGACGAAGGTCGCGATCACCTCCGACCGCCCGCAGACCACCCGGCACACCGTGCGCGGCATCGTGCACCGCCCGGACTCCCAGCTCGTCCTGGTCGACACCCCCGGCCTGCACAAGCCGCGCACCCTGCTCGGCGAGCGCCTCAACGACCTGGTCCGCAGCACCTGGGCCGAGGTCGACGTGATCGGCTTCTGCCTGCCCGCCGACCAGAAGCTCGGCCCCGGCGACAAGTTCATCGCCAAGGAACTCGCCGAGGTCAAGAAGACCCCCAAGGTCGCCATCGTCACCAAGACCGACCTGGTCGACTCCAAGCGGCTCGCCGAGCAGCTGATCGCCATCCACCAGCTCGGTGAGGAACTGGGCATCGAGTGGGCCGAGATCATCCCGGTCTCGGCCGTCGGCGACAAGCAGGTGGAACTGGTCGGCGACCTGATCACCAAGCTGCTGCCGGAGGGCATGCCGCTCTACCCGGACGGCGACCTCACCGACGAGCCCGAGCAGATCATGGTCGCGGAGCTGATCCGCGAGGCCGCCCTGGAGGGCGTCCGGGACGAGCTGCCGCACTCGCTGGCCGTCGTGGTCGAGGAGATGCTCCCGCGCGAGGGCCGCCCGGCGGACCGCCCGCTGCTGGACATCCACGCCAACGTCTACATCGAGCGGCAGAGCCAGAAGGCGATCGTCATCGGCGCCAAGGGCGCGCGGCTCAAGCACGTCGGCACCACCGCCCGCAAGCACATCGAGGCGCTGCTCGGCACGCCGGTCTATCTGGACCTGCACGTCAAGGTGGCCAAGGACTGGCAGCGCGACCCGAAGCAGCTGCGCAAGCTCGGCTTCTGAGCCCCGGTTCCCGCCGAAGGCCCGCCCGGATCCGTCGATCGGGCGGGCCTTCGGCGGGTCCGGGGGCCGGTGGGGCTACGCGCCCTCGCGCAGGACCAGCGACACCAGCTCGCGCTGCGAGTCGGTGAGCTTCGGGTCGGCGCAGTAGACCGTCCGGCCGTCGACGGTGATCTCGTAGTGGAAGCCGTCCGGCACCCCGTACGAGGGCGCCCGCAGCCCGCCCGCGACGGCCTCGCGGGCGAGCGCGTGGACGTGCGGGGCGTCCGTGCGGTCGACGGTGTCGAGTTCCGCATGGCGGACGATCCCCGCGAAGCCGCCGGTCCGGGTCACCTGGATACGCATGGTGTCCATGGTGCTACCAGGGGAGGGAGTTTGCCGGTCTTTTCCCGGACCGTGACCTTAAGCGCGGCTCAACCCGGTCTCAACCGGTCCTCGGTCGGGGCCGTCGTCGGGGCCGCCGCCGAGGCCTGAGGGGTTCGGCCGGGGCCGCCTGAGGGGTTCAGCCGGGGCTGACGCCCACCTGCGCCCAGGAGGCCGTCACGGTGTCCGCCACCGAGGACTGGTCGGGGTAGCGGGCCTTGGCGGCGGCCACGGTGGCTCGGGCGAAGGCGGTGAAGTCGGCGTCGGCGGCCAGCCGGCCGCCGGTCAGGGCGTCGTACCAGATCCGCCCGGCGCGGTCCCAGGCCTGGCCGCCGAGGGCGGTGGCCAGCAGGTAGAACGCGTGGTTGGGGATGCCGGAGTTGATGTGCACGCCGCCGTTGTCGTCGGTGGTGTCCACGTAGTCCCGCATGTGCGCGGGCTGCGGGTCCTTGCCGAGCCGGGGGTCGTCGTAGGCGGTGCCGGGGGCCTTCATCGAGCGCAGCGCCACGCCCTGGATGCCGGGGGCGAGCAGGCCGGCGCCGATCAGCCAGTCGGCGTGGGCGGCGTCCTGGCCCAGCGAGTGCTGCTTGACCAGCGAGCCGAAGACGTCGGAGACCGACTCGTTGAGCGCGCCGGGCTGGTCCTGGTACTGCAGGCCGGCGGTGAACTGGGTGACGCCGTGGGTGAGTTCGTGGCCGATGACGTCGACGCAGGCGGTGAAGTCGCCGAAGATCTCGCCGTCGCCGTCGCCGAAGACCATCTGGTGGCCGTTCCAGAAGGCGTTGTCGTAGTCCTGGCCGTAGTGCACGGTGGCGTCCAGGCGCAGCCCCCGGTTGTCGATCGAGCGGCGGCCGAAGACGGTGGCGTACAGGGCGAAGGTGTCGCCGAGGCCGTCGTAGGCGTGGTTGACGGACTGGTCGGCGACCGGGGCCTGGCCCTCGGTGCGGACGGTCCGGCCGGGCAGCCGCTGGCTGTGGGCGGTGTCGGCGATCAGCCGGCTGGGGGTCGGGCCGGTGCTGACGGGCGGGGGAGGGGCGAGGCGGGCCGCGCGGTGCGCGGTGTCGAGCAGGAGGGAGCGGACGGCGGGCTCGTGACCGGCCTCGGCGAGGCGGTCCAGGACGTACGGCGGGACGATCGCGCAGATCGGAACTGCTGCAGTCATGTGGCCCAGGGTGAGGCCTCGATGACCGGTTGTCACCACTCTTGGCGTGACCGGTCGGTGTCTCAAGGGGTGGAACGGTGGCCCGGATCACTTCGGGGGCGCGCGGCCCTGGGTTACGCTGGGGCCATCATGCGCAACGGGCTGCTTCTTCTTAGCTGCCGCGTCGAGGGCCTGTAGTCCACAGGGCCGGCTCCCTCGCCGCGGGGATCGAGCTGTGCGCGTCATCCGGCGATCCAACGGAGGGTCGCGAGCGGCAGCTGCCGGCCAGTCGGTGTTGACCACCCCGACCCGCCCCCGCACCACGCATCACAGGAAGCCGAGAGTCATTCCATGACCGAGCAGAGCTCCGCCGCGCCCATCCCCGCCGGTCGCGCCTTCGTCGACCGCCCCACCCCGATCACCGCCGCGTCCGTGCGCCAGCTGCCCTCCGGCATGCGGTACGGGCGCTACCTGCCGTTCGACACCGTCGACCTGCCGGACCGCACCTGGCCGAGCAAGGTGATCACCAAGGCGCCGCGCTGGCTCTCCACCGACCTGCGGGACGGCAACCAGGCGCTGATCGACCCGATGTCCCCGGCCCGCAAGCGCAAGATGTTCGACCTGCTGGTCGCGATGGGCTACAAGGAGATCGAGGTCGGCTTCCCGTCCTCCGGCGCCACCGACCACGCCTTCGTGCGGTCGCTGATCGAGGAGGGGGCGATCCCCGAGGACGTCACCATCTCGGTGCTGACGCAGGCCCGCGAGGAGCTGATCGAGAAGACCGTCGAGTCGCTGGTCGGCGCCCCGCGCGCGACGGTCCACCTGTACAACGCGACGGCGCCGCTGTTCCGCCGGGTGGTGTTCCGCAACGACCGGGCCGCGACCAAGGCGATCGCCACCGACGGCACCCGGCTGGTGATGGAGTACGCCGAGAAGCTGCTGGGCGAGGAGACCGTCTTCGGCTACCAGTACTCGCCGGAGATCTTCGTGGACACCGAGCTGGACTTCGCGCTGGAGGTCTGCGAGGCGGTCATGGACGTCTGGCAGCCGGGCGAGGGCCGCGAGATCATCCTGAACCTGCCGGCCACCATCGAGCGGGCCACCCCGAACGTGCAGGCCGACCAGTTCGAGTGGATGTCGCGCAACCTGTCGCGCCGCGAGTTCGTCTGCCTGTCGGTGCACCCGCACAACGACCGCGGCACCGCCGTCGCCTCCGCCGAACTGGCCTACATGGCGGGCGCGGACCGCATCGAGGGCTGCCTGTTCGGCCAGGGCGAGCGGACGGGCAACGTCGACCTGGTGACCCTGGGCATGAACCTGTTCTCGCAGGGCATCGACCCGCAGATCGACTTCTCCGACATCGACGAGGTGCGCCGCACCGCCGAGTACTGCAACCAGATGGAGGTGCACCCGCGCCACCCGTACGCCGGCGACCTGGTGTACACCTCCTTCTCCGGCTCGCACCAGGACGCCATCAAGAAGGGCTTCGACGCCCTGGAGGCGGACGCCGCGGCGGCGGGCGTCCCGGTGGGGGAGCACACCTGGGGCGTGCCGTACCTGCCGATCGACCCGAAGGACGTCGGCCGCACCTACGAGGCGGTCATCCGGGTCAACAGCCAGTCCGGCAAGGGCGGTGTGGCGTACGTCCTGAAGAACGACCACAAGCTGGACCTGCCGCGCCGGATGCAGATCGAGTTCTCCCGGATCATCCAGGCCAAGACCGACGCCGAGGGCGGCGAGGTCACCCCGGCCGAGATCTGGCGGGTCTTCGAGGACGAGTACCTGCCGACCCCGGACAACCCGTGGGGCCGGATCTCGCTGAGCGGTTCGCGCACCCTGACCACCGAGGACGGCCGGGACGCGCTGATCGCCGGCGCGCTGGTGGACTCGGTACCGGTGACCCTGACCGGTGTCGGCAACGGCCCGGTCTCCGCCTTCACGGACGCGCTGGCCCGGATCGGCCTGGACGTCCGCGTCCTGGACTACGCCGAGCACGCGCTGAGCGAGGGCGGCGACGCCCAGGCCGCCGCGTACGTCGAGTGCGCGGTGGACGGCAAGGTGCTGTGGGGCGTCGGCATCGACGGCAACACCGTGCTGGCCTCGCTGAAGGCGATCATCAGCGCCGTCAACCGGGCGCAGCGCGGGTAGTTCGTACGAGTGAGATGTGGCGGGGCCGTCCTCCGGGGCGGCCCTTCGCCGCGCCTGGGGCCAGTTGTGTCCTGCGCCACATTTTTTCGGGTCGGAAGCCGTTCGAGGTACTGACACGTGCCGGTAACCATGGCAACATCGATCCACCGGAAAGCCGGGTCGGTGGGACGGCCTCGGTGTCCGGTCGCGTGACCTGCCCATTGTTGTGCAGGCCGTCTGCCATGTCTGGGGAGTGGCGCCGTGACCAGGTTGTGGGGTGTTCGCCCGCGGTGGCGGACTGACGTTCTCGGTGACTTCTTCTGTCCGGGCTGTGGCGGGGACCGCAACTACCGCCGACAGCACGGTCGGCGGTGGCTGCGGTTGCTGGGGACCCCGGTGGCCCCGCTCGGCCCGGTGATCGGCAGCGTGCAGTGCACCAGCTGCCACGGCCGCTACGGCGTCGAGAGCCTGGAACAGCCCACCTCCGTACGGCTCGGCGCGATGCTGCGGGACGCGCAGTACACCATCGCGCTCGCCCTGCTCGCGGCCGGCGGCACCGCGCACCGCGCGGCCCGCGAGGCGGCCTGCACGGCGGTGCGCGAGGCCGGGTTCGAGGACTGCGGCGAGGCCCAGGTGCTGGCCGCGCTCGCCGCGCTGTCCGGGCTCGGCGGCGAACTCTACGACGCCCACGGGATGGCCGGCGGCCTGGCCGTGGAACTGCACGCGGTGCTCGAACCGCTCGCCCCGCACCTGGCCCACCAGGGCCGGGAGCGGCTGCTGCTGCAGGGCGCGGCGATCGCCCTGTCCGACGGGCGCTACCTGCCGCAGGAGCGCGAGGCGCTGGCCGCGGTCGGGCGCTGTCTGGATCTACCGCAGTCGCGGGTCGGGGCGCTGCTGGAGGCGGCGACCCGGGCTCCGTACTAGACCTTCTCCGCAGTAACCCGGACCTCTCCGCAGTAACCCGGACCTTCTCCGCAGTAACCCGGACCTTCTCCGCAGTACCGGGCCCGCTCCGCAGTGCCGGGCCCGCCGCGCAACCCCCGAGCCATCTCCGATCCCCCACAAAACGGGCCCGAAATCCCCCTCCGGGCCCGCCGTGACCCGCACCGCTCGGTCCTCCCCCACGGACTCGGTGCGGGCAACACGGCTGTCGGCGGCCGGGGCGTGCCGTGGGGGAGAATGGCTCCCATGAGTCTTTTCCGGGACGACGGCGTCGTGCTGCGGGCGCAGAAGCTCGGCGAGGCCGATCGGATCATCACCCTGCTGACCCGGCACCACGGCAAGGTGCGGGCGGTGGCGCGCGGGGTGCGCAAGACCAAGTCCAAGTTCGGCGCCCGTCTGGAGCCGTTCTCGCACGTGGACGTGCAGTTCTTCAGCCGGGGGAGTGAGCTGATCGGCCGTGGGTTGCCGCTGTGCACCCAGGTGGAGACGATCGCGCCGTACGGCGGTTCGATCGTCACCGACTACGGCCGCTACACCGCCGGGACGGCGATGCTGGAGACGGCCGAGCGGTTCGCCGAGAACGAGGGCGAACCGGCCGTCCAGCAGTACCTGCTGCTGGTGGGCGCCCTGCGCACGCTGGCGGCCGGGCTGCACGAGTCGCACCTGGTGATGGACGCATTCCTGCTGCGCTCGCTCGCGGTGAACGGGTACGGCGCGAGCTTCACGGACTGCGCCAAATGCGGGCTGGAGGGGCCGAACCGTTTCTTCTCCCTTCCCGCGGGCGGGGTCCTCTGCCCGGACTGCCGAGTGCCCGGATGTGCCGTACCCTCCCCTGAGACACTGGTACTGCTCGGGGCGCTGCTGTCAGGGGACTGGCAGACGGCCGATTCCTGCGAGCCGAGGTACTGGCGGGAGGGCAGCGGCCTGGTCGCGGCCTATCTGCAGTGGCATTTGGAGCGGGGCATCCGCTCGATGAGATACGTGGAGAAGTGAGCACATGGCAGCGCGACGGCTCTTCGGCGGCGGCAAACAGAGGGAGTACCTCCCCCCGACCCCGCACCCCAGTGGCGCACAGCCCCCGAAGATTCCCGGCGAGCTGGTCCCCGGCCACGTCGCCATCGTGATGGACGGCAACGGCCGCTGGGCCAAGGAGCGCGGGCTGCCCCGCACCGAGGGCCACAAGGTCGGCGAGTCGGTCGTGCTGGACGTCCTCAAGGGCGCGATCGAGCTCGGCGTGAAGAACATCTCGCTGTACGCGTTCTCCACCGAGAACTGGAAGCGCTCGCCCGACGAGGTGAAGTTCCTGATGAACTTCAACCGGGACGTCATCCACCGCCGCCGCGACGAGATGGACGCGATGGGCGTGCGGGTCCGCTGGGCGGGCCGGATGCCGAAGCTGTGGAAGAGCGTCGTCCAGGAGCTCCAGGTCGCCGAGGAGCAGACCAAGGACAACGACGCCGTCACGCTCTACATGTGCGTCAACTACGGTGGCCGGGCCGAGCTCGCGGACGCCGCGGCGGCCCTCGCGGCCGACGTCGCCGCCGGGAAGCTGGACCCGAAGAAGGTCAACGAGAAGACCCTCGCCAAGTACATGTACCACCCGGACATGCCGGACGTGGACCTGTTCCTGCGCCCCAGCGGCGAGCAGCGCACCTCCAACTTCCTGCTCTGGCAGTCCGCGTACGCCGAGTTCGTGTTCCAGGACGTGCTCTGGCCGGACTTCGACCGCCGCGACCTGTGGCGTGCCTGCGAGCAGTACGCGAGGCGCGACCGCCGCTTCGGCGGGGCGATCCCGAACGAGGTGCCCGAGCCGCTGGACCTGCCCACCCAGCGCTGACGCGGTACGGCGGCGGTACGGCGAAGCCCGCACCACCGTGACCGCCGACGCCCTGGCCGCCTACCGCACCGCCGCCCGCACCGGCCTGCCCCCCGCCCCGGACACCGCCGCCGCCCCCGCC
>NZ_JBFBIR010000072.1:0-36841 GCF_040685715.1 Kitasatospora sp. NPDC088264 | reverse complement strand
TCAAGTCCCTCGCCGACTACCTCGCCAAGATCAACCCAGTCGTCCAGGCATCACGGTAATTACTACCCCCATGATTTGTGGCGCATCACACTAGTCACCGATCGGTCGGCCGTGTTGCCGAGGAGGCATCGAGACTTGCTCCACCGCGTACTGTTGTTGTTCCGCAGGCACCACACGGCTCGGCGCGCTGTCGGTCGCTCCGGAGGTACGGGACGCGCGCCACTCGCGCGGGGACACCCCGTAGGCGGCGCGGAAGGCCCGGCTGAAGTGTGCCGGGTTGACGAACCCCCACCGCTGGGCGACCGCCGAGACCGTCGGCACGGTACCGCCGCGCCGGGCCAACTCCCGGGCGCACGCCTCCAGTCGGCACCGCTGGACGAGCCGGCCCACCGTGACCCCTTCGCCTTCGAAGACCCGGTGCAGGTAGCGCACCGAGATGTGGTGCGCCTGGGCGATGCTCTCCGGCGACAGCTCCGGATCGCCCAGGTGGCGGTTGATGTGCTCCCGCACCCGCTGGACGAGATGGCCGCTCCAGGTGCGGGAGTCGGTGGCCGCCGGTTCGGTGAGCTGGCCGACGAGCATGATGAGCAGATCGGCGACACTGCCGGCCAACCGGTCGCCCACGGAGGCGGGGTAGGAGTGCGCGGAGGCCGCCAGTGTGTCCAGGAAGGGGAGCAGGACGGCCCCGAACCCCTCGGTGGAGGTGATGGCCGTCCCCGCCGCCTGCCGGATGTCGCACTCCGGTAGCCCAAGCAGCCTGCGCGGCACCTGGAAGACGTGGGAGCGGAAGCGCTCCGGGTAGTCGAAGGAGTACGGCCGCGCGGTGTCGTACAGCACGAGGCCGCCCTCCGCCACCTCCGCCCGACGCCCGTCCTGCCGCAACACGGCGCGGCCGGACGCCTGTACACCCACCCCCACCTGCGGCTCCGCCTGCGGGGACCGGGCGATCAGGCCGGCCGTGCGCGACACCCGCGTCGCGTCCGCCTCCATCGTGGACACCCGCAGGTATCCCAGCCGGTGCGACACCAGGCGGCCCTCGAACGGCCGGTCGGCCAGCGGCACCACCTCCACCGGCACCAGTGTCCGCGACACCGCCTCTCCCCAGAACTCCGCCTTCTTGTCCTCCTGGATGGAGGCGGTGGTCACCGTCACATTCACCTGACTGCCCCTCTCGGCCGACGCCCTGCGCAGTCAGCCTGGTCCGCGGGTCGGCGGCGGCGCTAAGTCATTTGACTGCCGGTTCGCGGGGCGGGGGCGATCGTGCGCTCTCGGCACAGGCGCAGTGCACGGGCAGAACAGGAAGCGGCCCGAGAGGTGATGCCGAGCTTGGGAATGATCTTGTAGAGGTGCGCCGCGACGGTCCGGGGCGACAGGCGGAGCGCGTGGCCGATCTCCTTGTTGCTCAGGTCGGTCGCGGCGAGCCGGGCGACGCGCAGCTCCTGGCCGGTCAGCTCCGCTGCCGGGGCGGCCGGGGTGGCTGAGGTGACCGAGGTGGCCGAGGCTGCAGCAGCGGCCAGGTGGCCTGGTGCAGGGCGCCGAAGGCGAACTCCGTCTCCGCTTCGACGCCGACCGCCCGCAGGACGGCGAAGCCGAGCAGCGGGCGCCCTGAAGGGCATCTCCCCGCAGAATCCGCTGCCACCGCGCCGACTGACAGGCCACCGAGCCGACCGACTGACGGGCTGCAACAACTGGACGGAAGCCGGGCCGTAGTCGGACCACAGAGCCCTGGCGGCGCCCTGACGAGGAAGCAGCCGCCTGCCGCGCAGTGCACAGAGCCTGTCCCAGGGCGCACGGGCCGGGATGTCGCGGGTTGCCTGTCACGGGCGACGCCTACGCTCGTGAACGGTCACTCCCCGCAACAATGACGAGGCGCAGAGGTGTGTATTCGTGGAGCGATGGACCAGGCGCGAGGACGGGCGGCTGCTCACCGGCCAAGGCCGCTACGTCGCCGATATCGCGGTGCCGGGTTGTCTGGACGCGGTCTTCGTCAGAAGCAGGGTGGGCCACGGCACTTTGCGCGAGGTGGACTGTGCCGCCGCCCGTGCGGTGCCCGGTGTGGTGGGGGCCTGGTCTGCCGCGGAGCTGTCGGAGTTGCCCGCGGTGCCGTACACGGTGCTGGCCGGGCTGTCCCACGAGGAGTCGGTGGCCGGTCGGGAGTGGCCGGCGCTGGTGAAGGACCGGGTGCGGTACGCGGGCGAGGCGGTCGCGGTGGTCCTGGGGGAGGACCGTTACCGGGCCGAGGACGGGGCGGCGGAGGTCTCCTGCCGGGTCGATCCGCTGCCCGCGATGGTGACGCCGTCCGCCGCGGCGGACGATTCGGTGCGGCTCTTCGACGGGCTGAGCAACATCGCGTTCCGAGGCGAGGCCGGGAAGCCGGTCGAGGAGTCGGTGTGGCGGGAGGCGGCGGCCGTGGTGGAGGGCCGGTACCGCCAGCAACTGCTGATGCCCACGCCGATGGAGTGCCGCACGATCCTCGCCGTGCCCGAGGGGGACCGGCTGACGGTGTGGTCGGGGCACCAGATGCCGCATCGGCTGCGTCGTGAACTGGCGGCGTTGCTGGGGTGGTCGGTGGACCGGGTGCGGGTGGTGGTGCCGGATACCGGTGGGGCGTTCGGGTCGAAGAGCGCGGCGTTCCCGGAGTTCGTCGTGGTCGCCTTCCTGGCGGTGAGGCTGGGTCGGCCCGTGCGGTGGATCGAGGACCGGCTGGAGTCCATGCTGGTCGCGACCCGGGGCCGGGGGCAGGACCAGCGGGTGCGGCTCGCGGCTGACGCCGATGGGCGGTTGCTCGGCTACGAGTTGGAGATCGAGGCCGACGTGGGCGCCTATCCGCACCTCGGGGTGGGGCTGCCGATGCAGACCGCCTGGCTGGCGACGGGCCCGTACACCACTCCCCAGGTGCATGCGAGTGTTCGCTCGGTGCTGACGAACACGATGCTGACGTATCCCTACCGCGGTGCCGGCCGGCCGGAGGCGACGATCGCGCTGGAGCGGGCGATGGACGTGATGGCGCGTCGGCTGGGTCTGGATCCGGCGGAGCTGCGGCGGCGCAACTTCGTCCCGCCCGGGAGCTTCCCGTACCTGACGCCCACCGGGCGGTGCTATGACAGCGGGAACTACGCCGCCGCGCTGGACCTGGCGCTGGGAACCCTGGGGTACGACGAGTGGCGGGCCGAGCAGGCCCGGCGCCGCACGGATCCGGGCGCCCTGCCGCTGGGCATCGGCCTGTCCTGTTACGTGGAGCGTTCCGGTGGCGAGGCGGGCGGGCTGCACGAGTTCGGCAGTGTCGAGGTCGGCGAGGACGGCACGGTCACCGCTCGGTGCGGTGCGGCGCCCAGCGGTCAGGGACACGAGACGGTCTTCGCCGCGCTGGTCGCCGGGACGCTGGGGGTGGCCGAGGAGCGGGTCCGGTTGGTCGAGGGGGACACCGACGAGCAGCCCGAGGGCCTGGGCTCGTTCGCCAGCCGTTCCGCGCAGGTGGTGGGCGCGTTGCTTCAGCATGTCTCGCGGTCGCTGATCGAGAAGGCCAGGGAGCGGGCAGCGCGGTTGTGGGATCTGCCGGTTGACGAGGTGGAGTGGTCCAACGGCATCGTGCATGCCGCTAAGGACGGCCCGGCGGCCATCGGCGTGGCGGACCTGGTGAAGGTCACCGGGCCGTTGCGGGTGGACGACCGGTTCGAGTCGGGGATGGCCTTTCCGTTCGGCTCCCACGCGGTGGTGGCCGAGGTCGATCCGGAGCTGGGCACCGTCCGGCTGCTGCGGGTGGTGACCGTGGACGACTGCGGAGTGGTGCTCGATCCCACGATCGTGCGCGGGCAGGCCTTCGGGTCGGCCGTCCAGGGCATCGGCCAGGCGCTGTACGAGGGAATGACCTACGACGACGACGGCGTGCCGGTGCTGGCCTCGGGTCTGCTGGACTATCTGCTGCCGACGTTCACCGAGGTCCCGCCGATCGAGGTCAAGGACACCTGCACCCCGAGCCCGGCGACGCCGCTGGGCGCGAAGGGCGCGGGCGAGTCGGGGTGCATCGGTACTCCGGCCGCGATCGTCAACGCGGTGGCCGACGCGCTGCGGATCGCCGACCCGGACCTGTTGCAGATGCCGCTCACCCCGGACGTGGTCTGGCGAGCGGCCCGCGCCCCGAAACACGAGGAGGAGGTCCGGTGAAGCCCGCCGCTTTCGACTACGTCGTGCCGCGCACGGTACCCGAAGCCGTGGAGGCACTCGGTGACCTCGGGCGGAAGGCCCAGGTGCTCGCCGGCGGGCAGAGCCTGATTCTCGACATGCACCTGCAGCGCATCCGCCCCGAGCTGGTGGTCGACATCAACCGCATCGCCGGGCTCGACCGGTTGAGCGTGGACGGCGACACGCTGCGGGTGGGCGCCCTGGTCCGCCACGGCGCCTTCGAGTCGGCGCAGGCCGTGCCGGGCCCGCTCGGCGCGCTGTTCGCGCATGCCGCGGTGAACATCGCGCATCCGCCGATCCGCTCCCGCGGCACGATGGTGGGCAGCTTCGCCTGGGCGCACCCCGCCTCGGAGTGGTGCGCCATCGGCACCGCCCTGGGTGCCGACATCGAGGTGTGCGGTCTGGAGGGCAGACGCACGGTCGCGGCCCGCGACTGGTTCCACGGTCCGCACCGGACCGCGCGCCGACCGCAGGAGCTCATCACCGCTGTGCGGTTCCCGCTGCTCGGCGACGACACAGGGGTCGGCTTCGTCGAGCACCGGCGCACGCACTTCTGCTTCGCCCAGGTGGCCGTCGCCGCCGCGCTGACCGTGTGCGACGGGGTGATCAGCGAGGCGCGGATCGGCCTGGTCAACTGCGCCGACCGGCCGCTGCGGGCCCACGCAGCCGAGCAGTCGCTGATCGGCACCGAGGTCGGCGCGCCCGTGGACGGCTACCGGCTGCCCGACGGCCATCCGTTCACCCACGCGGGCCGGATCGCGGCGACCCAGGACGCCGCACCCCTGCCCGAGCCGTTCGCCGATGTCGAGTACAAGCGGCACGCCATCGCGGTCCTGGTCGGCAGGACACTGTGCCAGGCGGCGAACGACCAGCGGTCGCGCCTCGCCCAGCCCAAGGGAGACCACACGTGAAGATCACTCTTACGGTGAACGGGGAGGCGTATCCGCTCGACGTGGAGCCGCGCCGCATCCTCGCCGACGTGCTGCGGGAGGACTGCCGGCTCACCGGCACTCACCTGGGCTGCGAGCACGGGATCTGCGGGGCGTGCACGGTGCTGGTGGACGGCGAGGCCGTCCGGTCGTGCCTGATGTTCGCGGTGCAGTGCGACGGCAGTTCGGTGCGCACCGTGGAAGGGCTCGCCGGGCCCGAGGGTGAGCCCCACCCGCTCCAGCGTGCGTTCTCCGCCGAACACGCCCTGCAGTGCGGCTTCTGCACCCCGGGATTCCTGATGGTGGCCGCCGGGGCGCTGGAGGCCGATCCCGCCATCGGCGACTCCCCGGAGCGCGTCGACGGCCTGGTCGGTTCCAACATCTGCCGGTGCACCGGCTACGAACCCATCCGCCGCGCGATCCTGCGGGCCGCGCGCGAGCAGACCGGAGGAGAGCGGGACGCCGGTAACCGGTGACATCCCCGCGGGGATCATCGACGGCCACGCGCACTGGCTGCCACGCGACCTGCTCGCACACCGACCACGCGGCGATCGCCAGGGCCGCGGGCGCGCGGGGCATCCGGGTGGAGCAGCCGGCGGAGGTGCGCGAGGCCCTCCGGCACCCGGGCCCGGCCCTCGTCGACGTCGTCACCGACCCCAACGCGCTCTCCATCCCGCCCAGGATCACCTCCGAGCAGCTCATCGGGTTCGCCCTGTCCGCCGGCCGCACCGTCGTGAACGGCGGCGTCGGACGCATGGTGCAGCCGGCCCGCGCCAACCTGCGCAACATTCCCGGAATTTGATGCAGCGTCATGCAAGGGCGGCGGACGGCGGATGGGGTCTGCCGCCCGCCGCCTTACCTGTGCGCTGTCTTGGCGGGTCAGTTGGCGATGGTGGCGTGCATCTCCCAGGCCAGGATCTCCGCGGGTTCGACCGCGGTGACCCTCTGCCCGCCGATCGCGGTGAAGCGTACGGCGTCGCCGGCGGCCAGTGGGCCGATGCCTTCCAGGGCGACATTGCCGCGCGGGACGAAGAGGTGCACGAAGGGGGCGTCGGGCAGTTCGGCGCTCTGGCCGGGTTGCAGCCGGGCCACGTGCAGCGCCGCGTAGCGGTTCCTGATGCGGATGGCGGCGGCGCCGTCGTGCTTGTCCATCCCGGAGGCGACCGGGATCAGGCCGCCGGACAGCAGCGCGTCGTCGATTTCGAGCTGCTCATAGCCGGGTGTGATGCCACCCTCGTCGGGGACGACCCACATCTGCACGAAGTGGACGGGATCGGTGTGGGCGTCGGCGCCGCTGAGGCGCCAGGAGTCGTTCTTCTCCGAGTGCAGGATGCCGGTGCCGGCGCTCACGCGCTGGGCGAGTCCGGGGTAGATCACGCCGGAGTGGCCGGTGGAGTCCTGGTGGACCAGCGAGCCCTGTAGGACCCAGGTGACGATCTCCATGTCGCGGTGCGGGTGGGTCTCGAAGCCGCTTCCCGGGCGGACGGTGTCGTCGTTGTTGACGAGCAGCAGCCCGTGGTGGGTGTTGGCGGCGTCGTAGTGTCCGCCGAAGGAGAAGGAGTGCTTGGAGTCCAGCCAGTCGATCTTCGTGGCGAGGCGCTCGCCGGCGCGGCGGACGTCGACGCGGGGGTGGTTCGCGGTGGTGTTCACCGTGTTCTCCTTTCGGGCGGTCCGGGAGCTCTCGCGAGGGCCCGGTGGCGCCTTTGTGGCACCCTGCACAAGAGAACATAGTTCATTGTTCAACTATTCCGTCCGGGGGCGCCTCGCGGGGGCGGTGTCAGGGCCCGTACTGCTCCAGCAGGCGCAGCCAGATCTCACTCATGGCGGGGAACGCCGGGACGGCGTGCCACAGACGCTCCAGCGGGACCTCGCCGACGATGGCGACGGTCGCCGCGTGGATCAGTTCGCCGACACCGGGGCCGACCAGGGTGCAGCCGACCACGACGGATCGCTGCTCGTCCGCGACCAGCTTGGCGTGCCCGCGGTAGCCGTCGGCGAGCAGCGAGGCTCCGGCGACGTCGCCGATCGGGTACTCCACCGCCCGGACCGGGAGCCCGGCCCGGCGGGCCTGCTCCTCGGTCAGGCCGACGGCGGCGGCCTCCGGCCTGGTGAAGACCACCTGCGGTACGGCGTGGTGGTCGGCGGTGGCCGCCCAGGCGGCCCAGGGGGTGGGGTTCGCGTGGCGTCCGGCGGCGCGTGCCGCGATCGCCGCCGCGCAGGCCCGGGCCTGGTACTTGCCCATGTGGGTGAGCGGCGAGCGTTGGTTGATGTCGCCGGCCGCGTAGAGCCAGCCGGCGGCGACCTCCGTGACCCGGCAGCTGCCGTCCACGAGCAGCCGGCCGTCGGGCGCCAGGCCGACCGTCTCCAGGCCGAGCCCGGCGGTACGCGGACTGCGGCCGGTGGCCACCAGGAACTCCTCGGACTCCACCGTGGAGCCGTCGGCCAGGTACGGCGTGACCACGCCGGTCGAGCCGTCCCGGGTCAGGCGCTCGACCTCGGCCCCGGTGCGTATCCCGACGCCCTCGCCGCGCAGCCCGTCGGCGACCCGCACCGCGGCGAACGGCCCCCAGGCGGGCAGCAGCCCCCTCGCCGCGCACCATGGCGAACTGCCGGCGGGACAGTTCCACCGTCGCGGACGACGCCATGGTGACTCCTGTCAGCGCTGCGAGGCGGGGTGCGGGTGGAGCGGGTGGGTCACAGCCGCACCAGTGGGGTGTCCACCAGGTGCTCGGCCAGGAACCACACCTGCGCCTCGCCGGTCCGCGCGACCTGGGAGACCAGCAGGTCGTTGGTGCCGTCGTCGCCGAGCGCCGCGACCCGGCCAGCGGCATCACGGGCGTCGACGAGGATCGCCTCGTGCGCCGCCAGCAGCCGCGACAGCATCGCCGGCACCTCCTCGACGCCGTCCGGCGGACGCGGGATCGAGGTGATCTCCGCGACGTGCCGCGGGTCGCCGACCGCCACTCCGCCGAGGGACTGGACCCGCTCGGCGAGCACGTCCACCAGCGCCAGTTGCTCGTCCGCGTGCTTGTCCAGCAGCAGGTGCAACTGGTAGAAGGTCGCCCCCCGCATCAGCCAGTGGTGCTTCTTGTGGAGCGTGTAGAGGATCCGGGTGTCCGCGAGTACCCGGTTGAGCCGCTGGCAGGCGTACAGGCGTACAGGCGCGCATCGTGGGAGAGGCCGAGCGGAACCTGGGTGACGGTTCCGAACTCCTGGATCTCCTGGCCCTTCTGGTGCAGCAGTGGCTGGCTGCTGCCGCCGATGGTGGGGTGGTCGGAACTGCTCATGGGAACTCCCTCGGCCGTCGCGGTCCGGTGACCCCCCGGTCGCGGTCCAGTGACTCGGGCAAAGCTATGGGCGCGCGAAGTGCGGGATTGTTCCGAAGCGCACCGATCATTGCCCCTGCGCGCCCGGCTCGGGCGCACGCCGTCACCGAGCCGGGGTGAGCGGGTGATCGTCGCCCCCTGCCCGGGCGCGCCATTCGCGGGGCGTGACGCCGTAGGCGGCGCGGAAGACGCGGCTGAAATGGGTCGGGCTGACGAATCCCCAGCGCCGGGCCACGGCTGAGACGGTCGGTGTGGCGAAGGCGCGCCGGGACAGGTCGTGTGCGCACATGTCGAGCCGGCGGCGTTGGATCCAGCGGGTCACCGTGGTCTCCTCGCCCTGGAAGAGCTTGTGGAGGTAGCGGACCGAGACGTGGTGTGCGGTGGCGATCCGCTCGGGCGAGAGTGACGGGTCGCCGAGACGGCACATCATGTAGTCCTTGATCCGCGCGAGCATGGCCGGCGCCATCTCCGGTGCCGTCGGGTCCAGATGGCCGCTGTGCTCCTGGATGAGCAGGGCCAGCAGATCGACGGCCGTGTCGGCGAGCCGGATCCCTGCGCAGGGGTCGAGCTTCGCCGCCTCGGAGGCCAGCTTCCGCAGGTACGTGGTGACCAGCCCGACGGATCCGGACGCGGATGCGAACGGCGCGGCGGTGGCCGCCCCGAGGTCTCGGTCGGACACGTGCAGGACGTGCCGAGGCAGCCGGAACGCGGTGAACCCGAAGGCGCCCGGGAACTCCTTGGCGAACGGGCGACTGGAGTCGCAGAGCGCCAACCCGCCCGGGCCGCAGATGATTTCCCGGCCGTCCTGGGAGATCCTCGCGTGGCCCTGGTGTTGAATCGTGAACGCGACCCAGCCCTCGCCGCCGGCCTCGATCGTTCGGCGGCTGCGGGTGACCACCTGCGGTCCGGCTGCCACTCCGGAGATCTGCACGACTCCCAGCCGGTCACTGCTGAGGGTCCCGGGGGAGGGCTCCCGTTCGAGGAGCCGGAGCTCCAGCGGAATGAACGCCCGCGCGACGGCCTCGTGCCAGAACTCGGCACGCTCGCCGGGGGACAGGGATTCGGTGGATACGGTGGTTGGCACAGGGCTCCCCTCGTCGTCAGCCGTGGGCGTTGGGCATGGAGTCACCACCGCTGACCTGGCACTATCTTGCAGGCGTCGCACAGGGCGGCGCTTCTGCCAGATGACCGGTCTCGGCGGTGGAACGCATGGAGCAGCCGCGGGCAAGGACCAACAGCAGGGGTGGGCATGGAGAGCTTCGGCGGCTCGGAGATCGTCGGCAGGGAGCGTGAGCTGGCGCGGATCGCGGGGGTGCTCGACGCGGTGGACAGCCGTGCCGGCGTCCGCGCCCAGGTGCTCGTGCTGACCGCCGAACCCGGCGCGGGCAAGAGCACGCTGGTCGACTGGGCCGCGGCCCGGGCGGCGGGCCGCGGCTTCCAGGTGCTGCGGGCTCGCGCCGGTGAGGGTGAGGAAGGTTTCGGATTCGCCGGGTTGCACCAGCTGCTGCGGCCGCTGCTGGGGGAGGCCGACCGGTTGTCCGCTCCGCAGCGGGAAGCGCTGCTGGTCGCCTTCGGTCAGCAGGCGGCTGCCGGCGACCGGCAGCCCGATCCGCTGCTGATCCGTTACGCGGTCCTGAGTCTGCTGTCCGACGCGGCCACCGGCCGGCGACTGCTCCTGCTCGTCGACGACGCCCAGTGGCTGGACCAGGGCAGCGTGGAGGTGCTCGCCTTCCTCGCCCGTCGGCTGGACGGCGAGGCGATAGGCGTCCTGCTGGCCGCGCGGGAGGAAGGCCTTCCCGGGCAATTCGACCGGGAGTTCGCCGTCCTGGCCGTCACACCGCTGGACCGCGCGGCCGCGGGCCTGCTTCTCGACCGCCAGCCGCAGCCGCCGCGCGGCCGGGCCCGGCTGCGGATCTTCGAGCAGGCTAGCGGCAACCCGCTGGCGCTGACCGAGCTGGCCCGAGCCGTCGCCCGGGAGCCCGGCGGAGCGAAGGGGGCGGACGCCGCCGAATCGCTTCCGCTCACCGCCCGGCTGGAACGCATCTTCGCGGCGGATCTCGCCGGCCTCCCGCAGCGGACCCGGCAGGTGCTGCTGCTGGCCGCCGCGGCCGGCCCCGCGCAGTTCTCCGAGGTGCTGCGGGCCACCCCGGACGCGGGGGACCCGCAGGTGTGGCTACCCGCCGAACGGGCGGGTCTGGTGCGACTGGAGTCCGGGCAGGCCCGGCTGCGCCATCCGCTGGTGCGCTCCGCCGTCTATCAGGCGGCCTCCTTCGAGGAGCGGCGCGCCGCCCACCAGGCGCTGGCCGAGGCACTGGTGGACGACCCCGACCGGCACGCGTGGCACCTTGCCGCAGCCACGCTCGGACCGGACGAGGAGGTGGCCGGGGCACTGGCCGCCGGCGCGGAGCGGGCACGCCGACGCGGCGGATACGCCGCCGCCGCGGCCACCCTCGAACGTGCGGCCGCACTGACCCCGGACGCGAACCTGCGGGCGAGGCGGCTGCTCGAAGCCGCCACCATGGCGATGCTCGGCGGCTGCCCCCAGTGGGTGGGCGAGCTGGCGGTCAGGGTCTGTGCGATCGCGGAGGACCCGGAACTGCTCGCCGAGGCGTCCATGCGCGCCGGCTGGTCCCTGGCGGTGACCACCCGGCACGAGGAATCGCTGGGATTTCTGGTGCCCGTCGCGCAGTCCATGGTCGAGCGGGCACCCCAGCTCGCCCTGGGCGCGTTGGGCACGGCAGCCACCCCGGCGTACAACGCGGGCTCCCTCTTCTACCGCGCGGAGCTGCGCCGGATCGCCGAGCTGGTGCCGGAACAGCCGGACGAGGTGGACCGGATCTGGCTGCGGGCCGGCACCGAACCCTTCACGGACCGCGAGTGGGCGCTGCCCGAGCTCCGCCGCTGCGTGGCCGAGGCGCCCGAGGACTCACTCGCGCATCTGGCCGAACTCGGCGCCGCCGCCTGGATTCTCGACGAGACGCAGCTGGCCGTTCGGCTGCTCGGCCAGGCGATGGACCATCTGCACCGGGCTCCGACGGCCGGCGGCAACGCGGTCGTCGCGCAGGCGCTCGCGCTCGCACTCTTCGACAGCGGCGCCTGGTCCGCGGCGCGGTCCACCGCGCAGGAGGCGTACCGGGTGGCCGTCGAGGTCGGCTCGGACAACGCCGCGGTGGGATCGCCCATCCTCCAGGGCACCCTGCTCGCGCTGCACGGCGACGCGAGCGGGGCGCGCGAGCTCATCGGGACGGCCGTCGCCGGGGTGGACCTGTCCTGCTCGCCCAGCCTGTTCGTACGGTCCTGCCACGCGCTCGCCCTGGCAGCCCTCGCCGAGGGTGACCACCTCGCGGCGTACCGGCAGCTGCGAGCCGTCTTCTCCCGCGACTTCCACCCCGCCCCGGTGCACTACCACGCGTCGTACTACTACCTCGGCGACCTCGCCGCCGCGGCTGTCCGCGCCGGTCACGAGGACGACGCGCGGGCCGTGCTGGAGGTTGCCGTGCGCTCGCTCGGCTGGCTGCGCTCCGCGCGCCTGGAGGTGGTGGTGAACCGGGCCTGCGCGCTGCTGAGCGGGCTGGACCAGGCGGAGCAGCACTTCCGCGCCGCCCTCGCGGACCCGGCCGGTGACCTGTGGCCCTTCGAACGGGCGCTGGTGCGGCTGGAGTTCGGGGAGTGGCTGCGTCGCCACCGCCGGGTCACCGAGGCGCGCACCGAGCTGAGCGCCGCCCTCGGCGTCTTCGAACGGCTCGACGCCCGTCCCTGGACCGAGCGGGCCGCCTCGGAGCTGCGGGCCGCCGGTGTGCCGACCACCCGTACGGAGACCGCCGGCCGCACGGCCGACCTGACTCCGCAACAGCTGGAG
The DNA here is from genome assembly GCF_040685715.1 of Kitasatospora sp. NPDC088264. Classification (NCBI taxonomy): domain Bacteria; kingdom Bacillati; phylum Actinomycetota; class Actinomycetes; order Kitasatosporales; family Streptomycetaceae; genus Kitasatospora; species Kitasatospora sp. NPDC088264. The sequence goes on along the minus strand of NZ_JBFBIR010000072.1, from coordinate 24,545 downwards.
ATCGCCCGCGCGGCCGCCGCCGGTCTGACCAACCGGGAGATCGGCGCCAAGCTCCTGCTCTCCCCGCGCACCGTCGGCTTCCACCTGCACAAGATATTTCCCAAGCTCGGCATCACCACCCGGACCCAACTGCACGACGCGCTGGGGGACGCGCAGCGTGCGGGCTGACCGCCGGTCCGCGTGGCGACGCCGGCCGGCCGCTACAGCTCGTCGTGGCCGGGCTTGAACGAGGTACCCACGACCGGCGGCAGCAGGGTGCGCGCGTAGCGCAGGACGTCATGGGCGTTGTTGACGGTGGTGCCACCGATGCGCAGGGGCGCGGGGCGCGGATTGGGGCCGACCCCCATCTCGTTCCAGTAGAAGTTGGACAGTGCGTCCCAGTTGTTCTCCAGCTGCTGCACCCAGGAGGGAATGCCGCTGCCCGAGCTTCCCCTGTCGTTCAGGACATTACGGAAGACGCCCTCGACGTCGTTGAACCGGACGGCCTCGGAGGTGAACTGGAGGAGCAGCATCAGCGCGCGGGCGGTCGTGCGCGGATCCTGATCGGCGGAGCGCTGGTTGGCCAGGTCGACGACGGCTCGCCGCACGCTGTCGAAGGAGACCGGCGTGGTGGACCGGTCCCGCTGGGCGGTGCGGGCGAGGGAGACGTAGTTGCCGCCGAACGGGAGCCTGCGGACTCCCGGAATCGGGGCACTGGCGAAGATGTCGTTGAAGACGTACGAGACGCCCGGGGCGGCCTGGGGGGAGAACCCCACCACGTAGAGATTGTCGGGATTGATCCAGAGGTCCACCCCCCGGCCGGTGCCGCCGTCGTCGTCGGCCGTCAGCGAGACCCTGACGACGCCCTCGTCGTGCTTTGTCAACGTCAACTGCGCTGTTCGCAGCCATGGTTGACAGTAGATCGGACGAGTTGACGAGCTGTGTCCCGGCCTTGCCCCAGGGCGTACAAGCGCTGCCTGATTGCGTGCCCAACTGCCCAACTGCCTGCCTGCCTGCCTGCCTGACGGGCCGGCCGGCAGTGGCACCCGGGTCGGCTGGGGACTGCGCGCAGAGACCAGAGGTCGGGCGCCGTCGGACAACGCGGCCTGGCCGGGCGGTTCTACGGTAGCGGCCACGCCTCGGGACTCGGGCGCCGGCCGGGCGACGCCGCGGCCGACACCCGCCGGGCGACGCCGCGGCCGGCACCCGCCGGGCGGACCACCCCGCACCATGAGGAGACGGAAATATGGCCAAGGACCGCGGCGACGTGCCGCTCCGGCACCAGGTGCTCTTCTACCCGGTGACCGACGCCGCCTTCGACACCAACTCGTACCACCAGTTCGCGACCGGCTACTTCCTGCGCCGCGACGGCATGGAGTGGTTCTGGGACCAGTACACGACCGACCCTGCCCAGCGCGCCGAGATCACCGCCTCCCCGCTGCGCGCCACCACCGAGCAGCTGACCGGTCTGCCCGCCGCGCTGGTGATCACCGGCGAGGCCGACGTGCTGCGCGACGAGGGCGAGGCATACGCGAACAAGCTCCGGGCGGCCGGCGTCCCGGTCACCGCCGTGCGCTACCAGGGCATCATCCACGACTTCGTGATGCTCAACGCCCTGCGCGAGACGCACGCGGCCCAGGCCGCCATCACCCTGGCGACCCAGACCCTGCGTGCGGCGCTGCACGCCGTCTGACGTCCGCTCCGCACCGTCGAGGACCCGGTGCCACCGTGCTGTGCACCGGCGGTGCCGGGTCCTTGTTCGCGCGCCCGGCTGAGCAGGCGCTCCGGGCCGCAGTGGTGCACGTCGCCGTGTGCCGTGTGTCGTGCGCCGCTGCCGTGACCGATCCGGCGGCGATCCAGCCGAGTGTCCCGGCCGGTTACGACCGCGAGCCGCCGTCATGGATCTCGGCGATGTAGCCGCCGGGGAACTGCACCATCGCGCTGTCGCGCCGGGGGGAGGCGTACGGCCCCCACAGCACAGTCGCGCCGGCGGCCCGGGCCTTGGCGAGGGTCGCGGCGAGGTCGCTCACGGCGTAGCCGGTGCTCTCGCGTCCGAAGGGGTAGGGCAGATGCCCGTCGGTGACCGCGACGGAGGTGTCGCCGAACGGTGAGCTGATCCGGATCCGCCGGTAGGAGGTGCCGGGCAGGCCGAGTTCGGCGCCCGGTGCGTGGTTGTCGTCGGAGACCACCGTGCCGCCGGTGAAGCCCAGGTACGAGTGCAGGAAGGATCGGATCGCGCCGCTCGGCAGGTAGAGCCGGTTCTCCGGTACGGACGCGAGCGCCGGGTACGAGGGTGCCTTGGTGTGCCAGTACAGCTGCGCGTAGATGCCGCCGGGGAACTGGACGATCGCGTCGCGGCCGATCGGGTCGGCGAACGGCGCGACGACCGTGTTCGCCCCGTCCGCCTCGGCCTTGCGCACGCCGCGGTCCAGGTCCGTGACGAGCCAGCCGGTGCGCTCGGCGCCGAACGGGTAGGGGACGGGCGTCTGGTAGTCGAAGACGGAGAGCGTGCCGACGGGGGAGAGGACGAGCTCGGACTTGGTCAGGCTCGGGGTCGGTGTGACGTCGGCGAGGACCTGCGGCGTGTTGGTGCCGCCGAAGGTCGCCTCCCAGCTGCTGACGAAGGAGTCCATCGCGCCGGGCGTCACGTACACGTGCGTCGTGTCGTACTGGGGGCCGACGGCGAGGCCGGGGCGTCCGGCGGTGGGCGCCGCGGGGGCCGACGGTGCGGTGACGAAGGCCAGCGCGGTGGTGGCGGTGACCGCCGCCAGCAGGCGCAGGGAGAGGCGCATGGGCATGTGAAGTGTCCTTCCGGGAGACAGAGTTGGCCGAGGGGGTGGCGGCGGGGCGGACGCCTCAGTCGCGCTCGCGGTAGCCGACCGCGATCGCGGCGACCAGGACCGTGCCGGCCAGCAACGCCCAGCCGAGGTGTCCGTGGATGACGAGCGCGGCTCCGGGAGCGGCGCCCGCGAGCATCGCCAGGACCGCGTAGAGGCGCCGGCCCAGGCGGGGGTTGGCGCCGCCGGCCAGCGAGGAGTCCGCGGCGAGGCCGGTCAGGGTGAGGGTGAGCACCGTCGTGGTCAGGTCCGGCACGCCCAACTTGCGGACCGTGCCGTTGCGCAGGCCCATGGCCACGGCCAGCAGCGCGATCAGTGCCTCCTGCTGCGCCCGCCCGCTCGCGGTGAACGTGATGGCGGTCGCCGCGGCTTGCAGCGCGGTCTCGGCCAGCAGCGCGGTGCGCAGCCAGCGCTCCCGGCGGCCGTCGCGCTGTCGCAGCGCCAGCCGGCCGGCCAGGACCGAGCCCAGCAGGAAGGCGGCGAGCGAGGTGAGCGAGCCCGCGATCGAGAAGCCGGGCGTGCCCACCATGGCGAAGGCGACCACGACGACGTTCCCGGTCATGTTCGCGGTGAACACGTGGCCGAGCCCCAGGTAGCTCACCGCGTCGATCAGGCCGCTGACCGCAGTCAGCGCGAACAGGGCCAGGGCCAGCGGGTGGCGGTCCCGGACCTGCGCGGCGGCCACGGTGCTGTCGGACTGGGTGGTCGTCATCTGGGCGTCCTTCAGGGCTGTCCAGCGCGGTGCGCCACCGGGGGTGCGGGGCCCGGCGGCGCACGGCGGATACGGAATACGGGAGGCGGAATGCGGGATAACGGGATGCGGGATGTGGGTCAGAGGAAGCAGGGGTCGTCGAGGGCCGGCCCGCCCGGGCCGGGGACGAGAAGTCCGCGCGCCTGCCGCCACTCGCGCTGCTCGTCGGAGGCGGCGGCTGCCTCGGCCACCTGCGCGGCCTGCCGGACGCCGGTGAGGCTGGGCGCGGGGGTGGCCTGGTAGCCGCCGAAGCGCGCCACGGGGCTCCACAGCGGGACCACGGCCGGCAGCTCGGGGGCGAGACCCTCGTGCTCCTGGACACTGTGCACGATGCGGCCGCCGACCACGGTGAGGACGGACTCGATGTGGGGGATGTCGGCCTCGTCCACCGTCAGGTAGTCGGCACTGAGCACCGCGAAGTCGGCGTAACAGCCCACCCGCAGTCGGCCCTTGACCTCCTGCTCGCCGGTGAGCCGGGCGCCGCCCAGGGTGTAGAGCTCCAGCGCCTCCTCGCGGCTGAGCCGGTTGGCCGCCGGGCGGAGCGTACGTCCGCCGACGGCGCGCCCGGAGACCAGCCATTGCAGCGCCACCCACGGGTTGTAGGAGGAGACCCGGGTGGCGTCCGTGCCCGCGCCGACCGTCAGCCCGCGTTCCAGCATCGCCCGCACCGGCGGCGCCTCGGCAGCCGCGGCGGCGCCGTAGCGGCGCACGAACGCCTCACCCTGGAAGGACAGCCGGTTCTGCACCGAGACGGCCCCGCCGAGCGCGGCGATCCGGTCCAGACTCGCGGAGGAGACCGTCTCGGCGTGGTCGAAGAGCCACCGGTTCCCGCCCGGGAAGAGGCCCTCGGCGGCGAGCCTCTCGAAGACCGCCAGGTCGCGGCGGATCGTCTCGTCGTAGCTGGCGTGCAGCCGAAAACCCCAGCCGTGCTCCATCAGCAGCCGGACGGCCTGCTCGAACCCGGCCTCGTACGGGCCGAGTTCGGGGCGCGGCTCGGTGAAGTTCTCGAAGTCCGCAGCCGCCCAGGTGAGATTCTCCCCGGCACCGTTCAGCCGCAGCCACTCGTCCCCGTCACCCGGTCGGACGGTGGCCACCCAGCGCGCCAGGTCGTCCAGCTCCTGTCCGGCGGTCTGCGGGAAGAGGTGGTAGGCGATCCGCAGCGTCAGCTCGCCGTTCTGCGCGAGCTGCATGACGGTGCCGTAGTTCTCCGGGAAGCTCTGGAAGCCGCCGGCCGCGTCGATGGCCGAGGTCAGCCCGAAGCGGTTGAGCTCGCGCAGGAAGTGCCGGGTGGAGGCGGCCTTCTCGGCCTCGTCCAGCGTCGGCGCCTTGGCGAGCGTGGAGTACAGCAGCAGGGCGCCGGGGGCGGCCAGCAGCAGGCCGGTCGGCTGTCCGTCGTGGCCGCGCACGATCTGGCCGCCCACCGGGTCCGGGGTGTCGCGGTCGAACCCCGCGGCCCGCAGCGCCGCCCGGTTCATCAGCGCCGACTGGTACAGGTGCAGGACGAAGACGGGGGTGTCGGGCGCCGCGGCGTTCAGCTCGGCCACCGTGGGCAGCCGGCGCTCGGCGAACTGGTCCGCGGACCAGCCGCCGACCACCCGGACCCACTGGCCGGGCGGGGTGCGTTCGGCCTGGGTGCGGAGCATGGCCAGCGCCTGGCGCAGTGTCGGTACGCCGTCCCAGCGCAGCTCCAGCACGTAGTTGAGACCGCCCCGGACGACGTGCAGGTGCGAGTCGTTGAGGCCCGGGACGGCACGTCGTCCGAGCGCGTCGACGACCCGGGTCCGCGGGCCGATCTGCGGGATGACGTCCGCGTCGTCGCCGACGGCGATGATCAGACCGTCGCGGATCGCGACCGCGCTCGCCCGCGGGTGCGACGGGTCGCCGGTGTACACCTTGGCGTTGCGCACGACCAGGTCGGCGGCTCGGCCGGCTTCGCCGGGGTGACCGGCGCGGATCCCGGCGACAGGCATGCTCGACATGATGGTGACCGTCCTTGTCGTTCGGGCCGGACAGCGCGAGCGGCACGGCCCGTTGAGCTCTGGCACGAGTCAACCTAGGGCGGCATCGAGCTGCGACTTTGCTCTGCACGCACCGGCTCTGTCCTGTGCGGGCAGCGACCCCCGCGGGCAGCGCCGGGACCGACGGCGCACGGGAGCTCCGTGCAGTGTGGGAACAGTCCTGGGCGCGGGGGGAGAAGAGATGTCCGGGCGCCGCCGGATAGCGTCCTTGCTGTGCCGGAGAGCCTGCGGCACCGCTCGTGTTTCCGAGCCTTCGATGCCTTGCGACGTCCCCGCCGAGGTCTGCGCCGACGTCCCCGCTGATGTCCGCGCCGACGCCCCCGTGACATCCCATCAGCCGAAAGAGAGAACCGCCATGGTCGACTTCGACTCCGTGCACGCCGCCCCCAGCTCCGATCTACTGACGCCGGACAACTCGATGATGCTCTTCGTCGACCACCAGCCGCAGATGTTCTTCGGCACGGGCAGCGGCGACCGCACGGCGATCATCAACGCCACCGTCGGCCTGGCCAAGGCCGCCCGGGTCTTCGACGTCCCGGTGGTGCTGTCCACGGTGGCCGCCGATTCCTTCTCCGGCCCGATCCTGCCCCAGCTGAAGGCGGTCTTCCCGAAGCACGGGGTGGTCGACCGCACCTCGATGAACGCCTGGGAGGACGCGGCCCTGGTCGAGGCGGTCAAGGCGACCGGGCGCAGCAAGATCATCCTTTCCGGCCTGTGGACCGAGGTCTGCCTGGTGCTGCCCGCCCTGTCGGCGCTGGACCAGGGCTACGAGGTCTACGTGGTCACGGACGCTTCCGGCGGCGTCAGCCCGCTGGCCCATGAGCACGCCATCCAGCGGATGACGGCGGCCGGCGCGGTGCCGGTGACGTGGGTCCAGGTGCTGCTGGAGCTGCAGCGCGACTGGGCTCGCACCGAGACCTACCTGCCGGTCATGGACGTGGTCAAGGAGCACGCCGGCGCCTACGGCCTGGGTGTGGTCTACGCGCAGAGCATGATCAACGAGCACGCGGCCGGCTGACCGGAAACCAGGTACCACAGAAAGAGAGTTCACCAGTGAACGCAGGTCTCCTGCTGCTCCGGCTGGTCGCCGGCCTGCTGGTCGCGGGGCACGGGATCCAGAAGGTCAGCTTCCACCTCGGCGGCCGGGGGCTGGCCGGCGGCACCGAGGAGTTCCGCGGCGACGGCTTCCGCGGCGGCGTGTTCACCGCGCTCACCGCGGGAGGCACCCAGATCGGGGCCGGACTGCTCCTTGCGGCGGGTCTGCTCACGCCGCTGGCCGCCGCGGGAACGATGGGTGTGATGACGGTGGCGCTGACCGTCAAGCGGCCGCACGGGCTGTGGGTGCAGAACGACGGGTTCGAGTACCCGCTGGTGCTGGTCACGATCGGCGCGGCGCTGTCCGCCACCGGACCCGGCCGCTGGTCACTCGACGCACCGCTCGGACTGCTGCCCTGGCCCGCCTGGTGGCTGCCGGTGGCCGTACTGGCCGGCGTGGGCGGCGGCCTCGCCACCCGCCTCCTCCTGCACCGGCGCTGAACCACGCTGCCGGCACGGAGCGACCCGTGCCGACACAGCGTTCACGCTCCCTTCGACCGAACGGTGAGGCCGGCATGCCCGTGAGCAATCCCCACGACACAGCGACCGACGGGAGGTCCGACGAGTTGTGGTGCCCCTTCCCCTCCCTGCTGAACCGGCATGCCGAGCAGGCCGACCGGGAGAGCTTCGCCTGGATGGCACAGCACCGGTTGCTCGACGGGCTGCCCGAGCGTGCGGAACGGCTACGGCGTCAGCGAAGCGGTGCCCTCGCCGCTCGGACCAATCCCGAGGCGGGCGCGGAGATGCTGCGGCTGCTGGCGGACTGGTACGTCTGGCTCTTCGCCTTCGACGACGGGTACGGCGAGGACCCTGAGCGCGGCGGGCCACCGGGCCCACTGGCCCGGACAACCGCCCTGCTGGCGCGGGTACTCGACGCCGACCTGCCCCTGACCGAGCTCACGGGAACCGCACGTGCCTACGCGGTGGCCCTGCGGGAGATCCGGGACCGGATCCGCGTGCACGCTTCGCCCCCGCAGCTCGTCCGGTGGGAGCGCACGGTCTGCGACTACCTGTCCGCGCAGGTCTGGGAGGCCGCGAACCGGGAGGCGTCGGCCGTCCCCGGGCTCGCCGAGTACGTGGCCATGCGCCGCCACGCGGGGGCGACGTACACCTGCCTGGCACTCATCGACATCGTGGGCGGTTACGAACTCCCGCCCGCGCAGGCGGACGGCCCGACGCTGCGCAGGCTCGCGGACATCACCGCGAACCTGGTCAGCTGGGACAACGACCTGTACTCCCATGCCAAGGAGCGCGCCGGCGGCCAGGGACGCCACAACCTCGTCGAGGTCCTCGCCCGTCACCACCGCTGCTCCCCGTCCGCAGCCCGGGACCGGGCCCTCGCCATGCGCGACCGGGAGATGAACCACTTCATCGAGGCGTGCGAAGCCGTCAGCGCCGACGCCACCGCACCGACCGCGGTGTACGCGCGCAGCCTCGGGCTGTGGCTAAGGGGGCACATCGACTGGTCCCGTGGAAGTTCGCGATTCGACACACCGTCACCCGCAGCGAGCCGGCCATGACCCGTGACCGCAGTACGGCCGGCGGCGAGGCGCCCTGCGCCGGGGGCCGGCTGCCCGGGATCGGGCACCTGATTCCGCTGATGACCCGCCCGGTGCCCTTCCTGCAGTCGCTGGCGGACCTGGGCCCCGTCGTGCGGATCCAGCTGTGGCGGCGGCCGGTCCATGTGCTCACCGCGCCCGAACTCGTGCACAGGCTACTCGTCCAGGACGCCGCGAAGACCGAGAAGGGCTTCGTCTTCGACAAGGCCCGCAGGCTGCTGGGGAACGGGCTGTTCATCTCCGAGGGCGCCTTCCACCTCCGCCAGCGACGCCTTCTCCAGCCGGCCTTCCACCGCGACAGCATCCGCACGTACACCGCCGTGATGACCCGCGAGGCAGCCCGGGCGGTGTCCCGCTGGGAGCCGGAGTCACCGCTGACGATCAGCGAGCGGATGCACGAACTCACCCTGGACGTTCTGCTGGAGGCGCTGTTCGCCACCCGCCTCGGCGCCGGCCACAAAGCCCGGATCCACCAGGCCGTGCCGGTGGTCCTCACGGGGTTCATCCAGCGGGCCCTGTACCCCTCGCCGCTCCTGGAGAAGCTGCCCGTTCCCGCCAACCGGCGCTTCGACGCGGCAGTCGAGGACCTGCGCGCGGTGGTGGACGACATCGTCGCGCAGGTCGACCGGCGTGACAGCCCGGACAGCACGCTGCTGTCACTGCTGCTCGCCGCCAGGGACGAACAGACGGGTCGGCCGATGGCCCCTCTCCAGGTTCGGGACGAGGTGGTATCGCTGCTGCTGGCGGGCACCGAGACGGCTGCCACCACACTCAGTTGGCTGTGCTACGAGCTCGCCTGCCATCCCGATCTGCAGGACGAACTGAGCGAGGAGGTACGAGCCGTCGCCAGTGACGGCACCGTCGGCTGGAGCGACCTGCCGCGCCTTGAGCGCACCGGGCACGCGCTCAGCGAAACCCTCCGGCTCCACACCCCCAACTGGATCCTGATGCGCCGCGCGGTGGCCCCCCTCCAGTGCGCCGACACCCGGCTCGCCCCGGGCTCGGAGATCCTCTTCAGCCTTACCGCGCTGCACCGTGACCCGCTCCGCTACCCCGACCCCCACCGGTTCGACCCCGGCCGATGGCGCCAGCGCGGGGACCACGCTTCGCGCAAGCTCTTCATGCCCTTCGCCGCAGGACCGCACAAGTGCGTCGGTGAGACCTTCGCCTGGACCGAGCTGCTGATCATCGCCGCGGCCGTCCTGGCCCGCTGGCGGATCGGCCTGGCCACGCCCGGCCGCGTCCACGAGACCGCCACCTCGGCCACCCTCCGTCCCCGGGGTCCGCAACTCAGGATCCACCGCCGGACAAGTCACCCAGCGGCTCCAGGGGGAGCATGACGTTCCGTCAACCGGAGACGAACGGGAACGACTACGGTCAGCTCGCCGCATGGTGAGTTGACCGGCGGAAGGAAGGAAGCACCCCGTGGACCACGGCGACCACCACACCTACGACCAGATCTTCAGCCTCTCGGCAGAGGAAGAACGAGACCGGCTGAGGCACCTCACCTCCGTCTACGACCCCATCACCGAGCACGTCATCGGTTCCCTGCTCTCCCCCGCCGGACGCAACTGCCTGGAGGTCGGCGCGGGCAGCGGGTCGATCGCCGGGTGGCTCGCCGACCAGGGTGCCCAGGTCACCGCCCTCGACCGCGACGACCGCTTCCTGCCCGCCCACCCCCGCCTGACGACCGCCACCGGCGATGCCCTCTCCGAAGACTTCGACCCGGGCCCCGTCTTCGATCTCGTCCACACCCGCTTCGTCCTCATCCACGTTCCCCGACGAGACGAACTCCTCGAACGTCTCGTCTCCTGGCTGCGCCCCGGTGGGTGGCTCGTCGTCGAGGAGACCGCCGACACCACCTCCGGGACCTCCCCGCGCCCGCACCACCGCAACGCCATGGCCGCCATGTGGCGTGTCATGTACGAAACCGCCGGCACCGACATCACGTGGACACGCCACCTCCCGACCCCGCTCGCGGACCACGGCCTCACTGACATCGGGGCCCATGTCAGCACCCTCCCTTTCCATGGCCAGGACGACATGGCGCGCATGCTGCACCTCAGCATGAAGCCGCTGTCCCGGAGGATGGTGGACACCGGTCTGGTCACCGAGGCGGAACTGGCCGACGTCTACGCGGACTTCCGGAATCCCTGTGTGTGGGACCTGGCGTTCTCCATGGTCTCGGCCTGGGGTCGGCGCGGCAGCTGACCGTTCGGGCGCGCGGGCAACGGGGTCTGCAACCGGTCATCGGGCTTCCGCAGTGCGGCAGGCGAGGTTCAGGTGCATCGAGTCAGCGTCAGTGGCCAACCGTCAACCAGAGCCTTGGTAGCGCACCGTCCGCAGCCGACCCGGCTCCCAGGCCGAAGCGCCGGGCACCAGGACCGGGCGGCGGCGGAGTCCCAGCGGGGCATGCACTCCTGGCGGCCGACGCCGATGCCGAGCCGGCGGATCTCGGCGAGGGCGTCGTTGTCGCGGATGACGGTACAGACCCCGACTCGCCGACGGCCGCGCGGTCAGCGACATCTTCGATGAAGGCTGGGCACCGATCCTCGCCTCCATCCACCGCCAGATCGACCACTGGCAGACGGCCGACGAAACCCTCGGACCGGAAACCGTCCTGCGGCCGCTCACTCTGCACGGCTTCCGTACCGAGTCCGTCGGCGGATGGTGGGGGTCCGGCTGGTATGAGAGCACGGCCCGCCGCGCCGTCGCTCGCGCCGCGGGCAACGGCGGCCTCCCGACCGCCTTCCCCGACACCGAGCGGCTCGCGGACACCGCCGCCTGTCATCCCGATCTGCTGGACGACGACACGTTCTCCTGGCTCACCGAGGCCGTCTTCGAGGAGGAGTCCCTTCGGCGTGATGCCCTGCTGCCGGTCCCCGCAGCGGTCACCCTTCCGGACTGGGCAGCACAGGACTTGCCCGACCTCCTCCAGCCGGACATCGACGAAGAGGAACCCGACCGCACTCACACCAGCGGCTCGGAAGCGGCCGATGAGCAGCTAGGTATGAAGGCCTGACGCCGGACCGCTCACGCTGCCTTGCCGAAGCGGCGACCGGCAGAGCAACCGGCCTGGCCGGCCACCTCGGCGTCCGCCCGGTCGGGCGCGGAGGCGAGTGCCTTGACGGCTTCGTCGGCGGAGTCCTTGAGGAGGTGGCCGTAGAGATCGACGGTGATGGCGAGGTTGGAGTGGCGCAGGGTCTTGGAGACGACGGCGAGCGGGATACCGGCGGCGATCATGATGCTGGTCGTAGTGTGGTGCAGGTCGTGCAGACCGATCTTCGGCAGGTCGAGTTCTGCGGTGCGTTTGCGGAGCTGGCCGAGGACCCGCTGGGGGCGCAGCGGCTCGCCGTCGGGGCGGGTGAAGACCAGGCCGTCGAGCCGGCCGTCGGGGTGGGCCGCCATCTGAAGGGCGGCCTGGTGGTGGAGGGCGGCCATGGCCCTGGGGGAAAGGCTGATCCACGCGCGACTTGCCTCGGTCTTGGGCTCACCGAGGTGGATCTTCCCGTTGTTCACGGCCGTCAGGGTCCAGCGGACGTAGAGCTTGTGGTCCATGAGGTGGACGTCGGACCAGTGCAGGGCGAGGATCTCACCGCGGCGCATGCCGGTGCCGAGCATGACCTCGAACAGGTCAGTGAGCCGGTCGGCGTAGTGCTCCGTGTTGTGCCGCAGGAACGCCGCGGCCTGGTCGGGTCCGGCAGGTGCGCACGGCGGCGCGGGGCTTGGGCGGGACGGAGTGCTTGGCCGGGTTGTAGCGCAGCCGCCAGGAGCGGACGGCGGCGTTGAGCGCGTTGCGCCGGGTGGACACGGCCCGGTAGACGGTGACGCGACCCCGCTTGGCCTTCTGCTGGGCGGCGACCTAGCCGTTGATCTGCTTGGGGCGCAGGTCGGGGAGACGGTAGTGACCGAAGGCGGGGATCAGGTCCCGCTCGACGCAGTCCACGTAGCCGGCGTAGGTGTTGGGCGCGAGCACCTCCTTCTTCGCCGCCAGCCACTCCCGCAGGAAGCTCGCCACGGTGGTGCGGCGGTCCTCGTAGACCCCGCGCAGCTCACCGTCCAGCATCGCCTTCATCTCCCGGGCCGCCTCGGCCCGGGTGGCGAAACCGCCCCGACGGCGGGTCCGGCGCTTCCCGTCCTCCCGGGCGAGGTCGATGCAGTACGTCCACCTCCCGTGATCCGCCTCCTCCAACAACCGCACACACCACGGACCCAACTGCTTCCCCCGCCCGTCCGAGCAGCCACACCGCCGGCAGACCCGGCCACGCTGCGCACGCTGTCCCATGAACTTCCTCCCTTTCGAGTGGGGGTGATCCCGGGTGCGCGAGGCACGTCAGAACCAATCGGTCAGGACACGCTCAAGACGACACACCGCCTGGAAGATCACCATCCGTAGTCGATGGGTAGGCGACCTTGATTCGCCCTCCGTGAACCCGCCGGCCGACGTCGCTGCTGGTGGATCGCGGGGCGCTTCAACCCGCGGTTGTTGAAGGCCCGCCAGATTGGTGTCACTCGCCGTGACCGGAGCCCTGGGGACCACTTTGGGACCACGCGCGATGAGTGCCAATGAGCGCCCATGGGCGGTAACGGACGCATGTGCACGAAGTGAACGCTGACGGCATCTCACTCCGCACGATCCCCTTCGATCGGTCGAGCATGTCCGATGAGAGCAAGATGGTTGAGAAGCAAAGAAGCCAGGACCTTGAGGTCCCGGCTGGCGCTGGCGGTTCAGGCGGCGGTTGGGGTGAGATCGGCGCGGCCGAAGAGCAGCGCCCAGCCGTTGGGCAGTTGGTGAAGGATGCGGTCGGTGAGGTGGTCGCCGGCGAGGTCGGTGAGGGCGGCCAGGACAGTGGAGGTGTCCCAGCGGGCTGCGGCGAGGGTGGTGCCGAGGGCGTCGGCGACGGCTTCGACGAAGGCGGGGGCCGAGACCGGTTGGGGCAGGGGGATCTGGGAGGCGAATACGGCGCGCGCCCGCTCGGGGAGTGTGGCGGCGAGGTCGCAGCGTTCGTCGCCGGTGAGCTGGGAGCCGAGCAGCGCCAGGACGGCGGCGAGGGCGCGTTCGGCTTCGTCGTCGCTCGGGTAGCGGCCGAGGATGCGGACCTGCTGGATCAGGTGGCGGTGCCGGGTCATGGCGGTGGCCTTCCGGGCGTTGGCCGGCGGCGGGGCGGCCGTGATGGGGGTCAGGGGCGTTGGCCGGCGGCGGGGCGGCCGAAGAGCACGTCGTAGCCGGGCGGCAGTTGGAGCAGGACCTGCTCCATGAGCCGGTCGCCGGCGGCGTCGGCGACGGTGGACAGGACGGCGCCGATGTTCCACAGGGCGGTGGTTTCGGCGGCGCCTTCGATCCAAGCGGCGGTGGCGCGCACGAACCGTTCGGGGCTGAGCGGTTCGGTGGCCTGCAGTGGGTTGAGCAGGACCAGGGCGAGCGTCTCGGGCAGGCGGGCCGCGAGGTCCGAGCGCACTGCGCCGACCAGGTGCGCGCCGAGCAGGGCCAGGACGACGCGCGCGCAGCGTTCGGCTTCCTGGGGTGTGTCGTATTCGCCGCGTTCCCGGACCTGGTCCAGGAACGCCTCCCAGTGCAGTGTCATTGCGGGTTCCTCCCTCCGGTCGGCGGCGGATGCCGGGTCTGGGGCGTGTGGCCGTGCGGGCGGGGTGCTGGGGCCAGCCAGGTCGTCAGGCCGGTCAGTTTGAGGAGCCGGGCCACCGGGCGGGTGATGCCGCGCAGGGCCAGGCGCGCCCCGTTTCGGTCGGCCTGGTTGCGGGCCTCCAGCAGGACGTTCAGGCCCGAGCAGTCCATGAACGTCACCTGTGACAGGTCGAGCACCACCTGCCGGTGGTCCGCCAGCGCGCGGGACAGCTCGCGACGAAGGTCCGGGGCGGAGTCGAGGTCGATCTCGCCGCATACCCTCACCGTGAACGGTGGCGCCGGGGTAGTCATGGGGCGGCTCGCTGTCCGTTGGGCCCGCGGGTCGCGGGCGTGTCCGGAAGGTCAGGCCGGGGCCGGGGTGTCCCGTGCCGCGCCGCCGGGGGGATTGCGGGCGGCACGGGACGGCTCGGGGAGAGGTCAGGCCTGGATCTGCTTGCGCCCGTCGCCATGGGCGATGGCGATCTTGCGGGGCTTGGCCTTCTCGGCGACCGGGATTTTCAGGGTCAGCACGCCGGCGTCGTAGTCGGCGGTGATCCCCTCCGGGTCGAGGGTGTCGGAGAGCATGACCTGCCGGGAGAACACACCGAGCGGGCGCTCGGCCAGCTCCCACTTCACGTCGTCTCCCTGCCGGTGCGGACGGCGCTCGGCCTTGACGGTCACCATGTTCCGCTCGACGTCGATGTCGATCGCGTCCGGGGCCACCCCTGGCAGGTCGAAGCAGATCACGTACTCGTCACCGGCGCGGTAGGCGTCCAGTGGCATCGGGGTCGGCCGCGACCAGGTACCGGTCGTGTTGAGGAACTGCTGGGTCAGCCGGTCGAGCTCGCGGAAGGGGTCAGTGCGCAGCAGCATCGCGAAACACCTCCATTGATCGTTGGGTGCCAGTGCGCTTCACCTGACATCGTTGTAGCACGTCATCCATCCAATGACAAACTCCTAGTGTCGTCCGTAGAATGACTGCATGAGCGCGAAGCCCCCGAAGCCCGCAGCCAGACCCGAGCCGGTCTCCTTCCTCGCCGCCGCCGCCGCAGCGCTAGCCGCCATCGACGACGCCGTGCGCACGGCCCGGGGACCTGGCCGTCCCGCAGGCCAAGACGCACGGGAAGGCGGTGCCGAGCGGGCGCTGGCCGCCCTCGTGCTGCTGCGGGAGCTGCGTACCCAGCTCGCCGACTGGGAGGCTCCGATGGTCGAGGCCGCCCGCGCCGCAGGCGCCACCTGGGCCGACCTCGCCCAGCCCATGGGCGTCGCCAGCCGCCAGGCCGCCGAGAACCGCTACCTGCGCCTGCGCCCCGCCGGCACCACCGGCACCACTGGCACCACTGCTACCGGCGCGGAGCGGGTCAAGGCCGTGCGCGACCGCCGCGCCGCCGACCGCGCCGTCGACGCCTGGGCCCGCGACCACGCCGCCGACCTGCGCGTCCTGGCCGCCCGGATCACCGCCGCCCCCGGCCACACCCCCGAAGCCGGGCCCGCCCTGGACGCACTCACCACTGCCCTCGGCGCCACCGACGCGGCCGACCTCATCGCGCCCCTGACCGGTATGCGCCTCCATCTCGGCGACGCCCATCCCGACCTCGCCGCCCGCCTCGACGACCTCGACGACCGCACCGACCGCCTCCGCCATGACAGTGATCAACGACGCGCCTGACCCTCCTGCCCAGGACCGATGGCAGCACATCGAGGACCGCCTCGCCGCCATCGAGCTGCGGATCCGCGAGCAGAGCACTGCGGCCCTCACCGTCCTTGACACCCACCTGGCCCGCCTCGACGCCCTGCGTCGCCAGCTCGCCACCCAGCCATGGCCCCCGCAGGGCCCCGACACCCCCGGCAGCCCGGCCCGCCACCCGTGCCCGTCCGCGGGAGAGGCTCGTTGAACCGGGCGCCTGCCCGCGGTCATCAGGCCGGCGGTACGCGGCGCCGATCCCCCGGCCCGCGTACCGCCTCGCGCCGCCGTCCGGCCTCACAGGCGGTCCCCTCGGGACGGCCCGCGCCTCGTCAGCCGTGCCGCGAGCATAAAATCCCCAAAAACGGGCAAAGATGGACGATCGGACAGTGGGATTCGCGCACTACCGGATGGACGGAGCAACCGATGAGTGACCTGTCGAACAAGGCGCAGAACGTGACCGGCAAGGCCAAGGAGAAGGTCGGGGACCTGACTGGTGACCAGGAGCTGAAGGGCGAGGGGCAGGCCGACCAGGCGGAGTCGAAGCTCAAGCAGGCCGCCGCGGACGTCAAGGACGGCGTGCGCGACGTCGCCGACCGTGTGAAAGGCGTCTTGAAGCGCGACAAGTGAGAAAGGCGGAGCCGCGATGGCACTGTTTCTGTTCATCGTCCTGATCGCTGTGGTGTTCGGTTTCGTCGGCGCCCTCGTGAAGGGCCTGCTGTGGCTGCTCGTGATCGGGATCGTCCTGTTCCTCGCAGCCCTGGTACTCGGCGGCATGCGTCTGGGCAGCCGACGCTCCGGGCGCAGGTAGGGAAGGCGGGACATTCGCCGTGACGCAGCCCTCGGCCCTTCGAGGGCCAGGGCTGTATTCGGCGGGGCGGGGCCGTGTGGCCGGGGCTACTCCTGTAGACCCCGGCCGCACGGCGGCCGACGAGCGGCACGGCAGCGGCCCACGGGTGTGCCTACCCGCGGGCCGACGTTCAGGGCGGCGGGATGGCGTGCAGGCACGTGTGCCTGTCCGTGCCGCGGGCGTGGCCGGGCCATCACCTCCGTGATCTCCACCCGGAACGTGCCGTTCTCGTCCGCGAATGAACTACCAGCCCATATCCTGGGCAACCTCGCTCTGAGCAGCAGCGATGTCCTCGGCGGTCACCCCGGTCACGTCGGAGTCCGCGGCCCGCTCCAACCGCGACAGCAGATCGGCCAGGGCCTGTTTCTGGGCCGGATGGGTCACCGGCACCGAGCCGAGATCCGTCGTCATCAGCCAGTCGAACAACACGATGGTGTCCGCCTGCCACAGACGCACCGACACGGTCGGGAGATCGTCTTCCATCCGCCCACCATGCCGGGCCGACCAAGCCGCACGACCGAACCGCACGACCCGAGGGGGTCAATTCTGCGGGACTGATGGGTTTTCAGTTCTGCGGAAGCGTTGACAATCTCCGCCTGACCTCGGCGGCGCGGCTTGGACGCTCGTTCCCAGTCCCCTGCTGCGCCGACCGGCCGCCGCGCCCTGCCGGGTTTCGCTCGCCGATACTGGCAAGCACCCTGGGCGCGAGCGGACCCGTTCGCACGGGCCCTGACCCTCCCCCCTTCTGGTCCGGGCCTGTACGGCGGGGTGTCCGGCGTGGTCCACCGCCGGCCGCCCTCGCCCGGGTGCGGTCGCGTGCGCGGCCTCGGGCGCGCGCGGTTGAACCATGGGGATCGTGGTTCTGTTGGAGCTGGTTGAGCCGTTGGATGCGCGCATCCTGGGGGTGGGCGGTGATCCGGTCGACGTCCTGTCGGTGCGCCGGGTCCACGCCGCCCTCTCCGATCCGGACGCCCCCGGCGGCCCCGGGCCGTCGACCCGCGTGCGGAATGGACGCCAGCGCGATGGTGGTCGAGCGGTGGAGCCCGGAGCGTCCGAGGCAGGGGTGGTATCCGCCGCGTTGGGCCGGATACGTCTGCCTGACCTGTGATGCCGCTGCCCGCGCTTTCTGATCCGGGAGCGCGGCGGGCCGACTGGGCCTATCGGGCCCCCGGCGGATTGTCATCACCGTGGGGGGTGTCGATGGCCTCGCGCAGGGCAGGCAGGTCCGTGATGGCGGCCTGTTCGGCGAAGCGGGCCAGAAGCCGGCGGAGGCCCCGCTCGTCCCGGTCGCGCACTGCTTCGCCTATGGCCGCCGCCAGCGACGCCTGGGTATGGGGGTCGGGGGTGCGCACCTGCCGCGCGGCCTGCGGCCCTTCCACCACTTGTCTCCCGTTCACTCGTGGTCCTGGCCGCGGGACGCGGCGTCCTCCGCCCTGGGCGCGGCTGCGGCGACAGGCCGCCCCACCCCGTGAGGGGCGAAGACCACCTCCCCAGCCGGCGCCGAAAAATCTATGCCCGCTGGAGTAGACATTGCCACGCGCCGTGGTTAGTGTTTCTCTCGTAGACGAGAGAAGCGGTACCCGCCAGACACGAACTGGCGGGTAGCAGTACAGGAGTTCGTAGGTCGGTACGGTTGCAGGGTCTTGAAGCCAGGGATGGTGCAGTAAGGCGACAGGACCGGCGGCCGGGCCGGGCGGCCCGCAGGTATCAGGGGTCGCCACCGAGCGGTACCGCAGTTCGGTAAGTGCAGTACCAGCAGTGTGAAGTTGAGTTGGGAAGTACCAGCAGTCGAAAGTACGCGGTATCCCGGTGAAGGCGCCCAGACTGCGGGCGCGCGCACTGGGAGTCCGGCAGTGGGGTTCCAAGTCGAGTGGTTAAGCAGGACGGGCGACGGGGCTGGCTGCCGGACCCGGTGGACCGCAAGGACCGCCACAGCAGTACCGAGTGGTTGGCACTACCACGCAGTTCGAAGTACCAGCAGTTCCGCAGTACCAGGTCAGTGCAGAGGATGAACGGAGGGGACAGAGCGCCATCAGGATCGCCCGGCCCGTGAGGAAGTCACCCGGGCGGAATCCGAAGACCCCAAGGCAAGGACGGTGGTTTCCGGTCACGCATACGCGATCCCCGCATGCCCCCTCCCCCGGGGCAGTGCGGATATAAGGAAGCCGGCCACAAGGCCTGCAGATGGTGTAAAACCCTTCGGGGCCCCGGGAGCCACAATGGCCCCCGGGGCCCCTCAGTACGTCCCCAGGCACAACAACAAGAAGAGGTGCAGTGACCACGGCAACCATCCGACCGCATACCCCCGGCGCCGTCAGCTCGTTCGACGATGACGACTACCCCGCCTACACCATGGGCCGCGCCGCCGAAATGACCGCCACCACCCCCGGCTTCCTACGCGCCCTCGGCGAACACCGCCTCATCACCCCCCTGCGCTCCGAAGGCGGCCACCGCCGCTACTCCCGCTACCAGCTGCGCATCGCCATGCGCGCCCGCGACCTCGTCGACCAGGGCACCGCCATCGAGGCCGCCTGCCGCATCGTCATCCTCGAAGACCAACTCGAAGAAGCCCTGCGCATCAACGAAGAGCTCCGCCGTTCTCCGCGCGGCCAGGAGTCCGCCGCTGACACCTGACCAGCCTGCCAGGCCGACGAGACCGGTCCGCGGTGAGCGACGGGCGCTCACCGCAGGCCGCCCCGGACACGATTACCCCTCAGTCCCCGATCGCTGGCCGACCGTTCCCCGCGCGGCCAGGAGTCCGGCACCCTGCCTCACCGGCGCGGACCGGTTCCGGGCCGCGCTCATGCACAACTGTGTTTCCTTGACCGGTCCTTGGCCGCGCCAGCCGCTGACGGTTCGCCTGCGCTGAGCGGGCGGTCCGCTCGGTCGCCCGGCCGCTACGGTGAGGATTGCGCCGCCGCCTGCGGGCCGTCAGGCAAGTCGCCCGCTTTGCGGGCGCCCCCGGCCCGCCCGAGACCGGGGCCGCGAGGAGTTACTCGGTGGCCGTCCCCGCGGAATCCGACCCCCTGCCCTCGACATCCGCCTGCGACCGGGAACCGGCGCCCTGATGCTCGACGCGATGGCCGACCCCGACCAGGACAGCGGCCCAATGCTGAACGCCGCCGTGGACAGCTCCCTGGAGACGCGGCTGCCGGCGCGTCGGCGCCGGCAGCGCGGGCCTAGAAGCTGAGCAGGCCGATGGCGTGGCCGTCGGGGTCGACCACCGGCCACGTGGTCAGGCCGCGGGCGCGCATGGCGGAGGCTGCGGTGGTGGCGGGCATGTCGGCGGTGGCGAACGGGGCCTGGTCGAGGACGATGTCGCGCACCGGGGTGCGCTCGGTGGACCAGGTGCGGGTCTGGAACGGTGCGAGGTGCAGGCGGGTCAGCAGCCCGGCGCAGCGGCCGTCGTCATCGCGGACCAGGAGGTGGTCGGCGCCGGAGCCGTGCAGGATGTCGATCGCCATGTCGACCATGACGTCGTCGCTGATCTGCAGCTCGGGGTGTCTCATGAGGTCGCCGACCGTGGCGGTGGTCGCGGGGTGTTCGAGGGTGAGGGTCATGGGCGGACTCCTTGGTGTCGGTTCCGCCGGGGCCGGCGGTGGTCGGGGCACCGCGGTGGGAGGGCCGGCGGGGTCCGCCGGAGCGGGCCGGGACTCCTGCTTCGCGCTGGTGAGTCGTGTGGGCCTGGACCGCGGCGGCGGTCCAGGCCCACACCTGCCTACTAGGCAGCGAGGGCGACGCGCCTCGGTGCCCGGCGGCGGCCGGCGGCGGCCTGGTTGTCGCGGCCCGTGACGCTCGCGCGGGTGTCACCGGCCGCGCGGGCGGGGCGTCCTCGGCGGCCGCGACTCGTGGACGGGCTCCGGAGGGGGCGTTCGACGACGGGGGCGGCGACCACGGTGGGGATGCCGGTGGGCACGCGGGCGCCGGTGATGCGGGCCAGGTCCTCGTCGCCGGCGCTGACGCGGGTGGTGACGGGGGTGATGGCGGCGGCGGTCATCAGACCGGCCATCTCGCGGCGCTGGCCGGGCAGGACGAGCGTGACGACGGTGCCGGACTCGCCGGCCCGGGCGGTGCGGCCGCCCCGGTGGAGGTAGTCCTTGTGGTCGCTCGGCGGGTCCAGGTTGACGACGAGGTCGAGGCCGTCGATGTGGATACCCCGGGCGGCGACGTTGGTGGCGATCAGCGCGGTGACCTGGCCGGTGCGGAACTGTTCCAGGGTGCGGGTGCGCTGCGGCTGGGACTTGCCTCCGTGCAGGGCCGCTGCCTTCACGCCGTTGGCTAGCAGGTCGTCCACCAGGCGGTCCGCGCCGTGCTTGGTGTCGATGAACATGATCACTCCGCCGTCGCGGGAGGCGATGTGGGCGATGGTGGCGTTCTTGTCGAAGTTCTGCACGTGCAGGACGTGGTGCTCCATGGTGCTGACCGCTCCCGCGGACGGGTCGACCGAGTGGGTGACCGGGTCCTTGAGGAAGCGCCGCACCAGGCGATCGACGTTGCGGTCCAGGGTGGCGGAGAACAGCATCGTCTGGCCGCCTTCGGCGACCTGGCCGAGGAGCTCGGTGACCTGCGGCAGGAAGCCCATGTCGGCCATCTGGTCGGCCTCGTCGAGCACCGTGATGCCGACGCCGTCCAACTGGCAGTCGCCGCGCTGGATCAGGTCCTTGAGTCGGCCGGGGGTGGCCACCACGACCTCGGCCCCCTGGTTCAGGGCGTGGGCCTGGCGGCCGATCGACATCCCGCCCACCACCGTGGCCATCCGCAGGCGCACCGAGTGGGCGTAAGGGGTGAGAGCGTCGGTCACCTGTTGCGCGAGCTCGCGGGTGGGGACCAGGACGAGGGCCAGCGGGCGGCGCGGTTCGGCGCGCCGACCGGCGGTGCGGGCCAGCACGGCGAGGCCGAATGCGATGGTCTTGCCCGAACCGGTGCGGCCCCGGCCCAGCACGTCGCGGCCGGCCAGCGAGTTCGGCAGCGTCGCGGCCTGGATCGGGAACGGCGAGGTGACACCCTGGCGGGTCAGCACCGACAGCAGCGCCTTCGGCATGTCCAGCTCCTCGAACGCTTCGACGGGCGGCAGCGCCGGAGTGGTGCTCACCGGCATCGCGAACTCGCCCTGCGGAGAGGAACCCTGGCGGGCGCTACGGCCGCGGGCGGGCCGGTCGCCGTAGAAGGAGCTGCCGCCGGAGCGGGAGGAGGACGAGGAGCGGGAGTTGGCGTTCTGGTACGGGGAGCGGCTGGAGTGGTTCATGGGAAACCTTCCTGGCGGCACGTCGCGAGGCAGCTCCGCAGCGCGGGACGCCGACAGGAGGTCACGAGGGGACGGGCCGAAAGTGTGGAGCGCGGGGCGTGGACGGTGAAACCGTGCGGCACGTCACCTACGGTCGGCGCTCACCGCGGAAGGCGGGAGCGAACGACCTCGAACCGTGAGCTGTCACGGCAGGGCGCCGATCCGGACGCGGCGCTGGGCGTCTCGCGTGGGGATGGCCGCCGGTGGCGGAGCCAGGGGGCCAGAAACGGCCGGGGATGTGCGTCGTGGCGCAATGCCGAGGGGCCCGCACCGGGCATCATGTACGCGGTGCGGGCCCCTCGCTACCAGGCGGGTGCCGTGGCAGAAACTACAGCGGACGAATGTTCTCGGCCTGCGGGCCCTTCTGGCCCTGCGTGACGTCGAACTCGACCTTCTGGCCCTCGAGCAGCTCACGGAAGCCGTTGGCGTTGATGTTCGAGTAGTGGGCGAAGACGTCCGGGCCGCCACCCTCCTGCTCGATGAAGCCGAAGCCCTTTTCCGCGTTGAACCACTTCACAGTGCCATTAGCCATAAAGAAATCTCCTTCAAGGGGCTGTCCGAAGCACGCACAGCGCGCGCTTCGAGTCGCCGCGATGAGCACCCACCCGGGGAAGAGCCGGGAAACAAAAAGGCGCCTGCGAAACACCAGCAGGCGCACACAAAGTTCATGGGAACCACTACTGCAACTAAAGTGACTCTAGCAGGCCCAGGCCCGTCACGGGTGGATATTTCACCCCCACTTCTCCGGGAGCCTTCCCCCAGGGCCGTCGGCCGCGAGGCGATGGGGTCATCAACATGCATGGAGAGCAGTCTGGTTGAGTGCTCACCCCCACTCCTTCGGTGCCGACCGCTCACCTTCCCGGGGAGGGCGAGTCGCGCGGGTGCGGAGCGCCTGCCCTGGCCGCGACAGACCCGTGAAAGCGACGCACCACGCCCACCGGCGCCATCCGGGGCGCGCTGGACGGCTTGCGCGAAATTCCTGTCGTAGCTCCGAAATTGAGTGCTTCGAAAAGTCCCGCTCCCGCGATTCTCGGCGCATAATGCAGGGAATGACGAAATCTGCAGCAGTCCGCCGTGTCCTGCCCACCAGCCCCTTCAAGGCCCGGATCGAAGCACCGCGCAAGCACTTCGCCGTCGGCGACCGCGTCACCCACGACACGTACGGCCTCGGCCGGGCCATCGGCGTCGAAGACGACAGCGACATCGCGGTACTCGTCGACTTCGGATCGCGGCGGGAACGCATCACCCAGCCCTACACCGCGATGTTCAAACTCTGACCCAGACGCACGCGGTTCTCCGCCGAGTGCGCCGCGCACCCCTGCGGTACGCCCCTGGCCCGTCGCGTCGGCACGCCGTCCAGGGGGCGTGCACCCCGGCCGGGCCGAGAGGGAACCCGACGCCCCGGCCCCGCAGCCTCACCGGCCATGGCCGGAAAAGCATGTGACGAAACATCAATGCCGAATGGCTGCGGGCTGGCCAGGCGATAAACTCCGCGCATGGATGACAAACATCTGTTTGAGTCCGTCTGCGCAGTGCTCTCCCACAGAGGGTTCGAGCCGGCACCGTCCCAGGCGGCCGGGCTCTTCGCCCGGCAGCGTCCAGGGATCGGCCTGGTGCTGGGATGGAGCCCGGGCCAGGACCTGATCGGACCGACCCTCCACGGCTGCCCGCATCCCGCCGACGCCGCCGGGCGCACCGAGTTCCGCGGCATCCGCGGCGCGCTGATGCTGGCCCTGGCGGAGGTCCTCGGCTCCGCAGGCTTCACCGTCACCGCCCTCGGAGCCGACCTGCTCGTCACCGCCGGCCCGCACGATCCGGGCGATGCCCAGACGCTCACGGCTGCTCCCAACTGCCCCGCGCCGCGACGCAGCCGATCGGCACGTCAGGTCGCCGCCGTGTAGCTCCTGGCCGCGCAGCGGGCGCAAGGCCCGTGGCCGCCATGGCCGCTGCCCCGGGCCCGTGGGCGCCGCGGAGGCCGTGTCCTATTCTGGGGGGCATGTCGAACCCTGACGGGCTGCTCGTCGACATCGCCGCGATGGTCGAGTCCGAGCACAGCAATCAGATGTCCCTGACCGTGGTGGTCCCCGGAGCCGTGATCACCGGCAGGCTCGCGCCGGTGACCCTGTGGTTGGAGCGGGTGGCGGAGGTCCTCCAGGCCTCGGAGCACTTGAAACCGTTCGCCGCTCTCTTCGCCCCGCCCGCCGACGGCCCGCCCGCACAGCTCACCCATCTGCATCTCCACCGGGCGAAGATCCTGCAGGGCGACTTCGGGCTGCCCCACACCGGCGGCATGTACCGCATCGCCATCGAGGACGTCAGCAGCTGGACGGTCGGGGACCTCAGCTACTCCGATTCCTGAGAACCACCCCAGGCCCAAGTGGCCGCCTGGCTTGGCGCCCTACGTCCCCGCACCAAGGAGCCGCTGAGCCTTGAGCGGGTGCCGTGACGGCTGGTCCGGGTGTCGGGGTGGGACCGCTGACTGCCCCGGCCGCAGAGGCGAAGGGCGCAGCGGGCGAGCCGAAGGCGCCGGCGCCCCGGGCGGTGTCGGCGCCCTCTCCGAGCGGACCATCCCGAGTACCTGGCTGGCGGGGTCCAGCCCGGCCGCGCCCTCCAGCCGCCACGTCTTGTGCCGCGCTGCGGTGGTGCCGTACGGGGCGACGGCCAGAGCGTGCAGCGCGAGGCCGTCCCCCTGTCCGGCCTCTGCGGCTGGCGGCAGTACGGCTGGAAGGAGCTGTGGGCCAGGTTGCCGGTCCGGTCAGGTGTCCGCGGTGGGTTCCTGGCCGCGCGGGGTGCGGCGGAGTTGTTCGTTGAGGCGCAGGGCTTCTTCGAGTTGGTCTTCGAGGATGATGATGCGGCAGGCGGCTT
>NZ_JBFBIR010000071.1:0-37052 GCF_040685715.1 Kitasatospora sp. NPDC088264 | reverse complement strand
GGGCCGCCCGCGGGGGCGGGCGGCCCGGCGGGGGGCGGGCGGCCCGGCGGGGGGCGGGCGGCCCGGCGGGGGGCGGGCGGCCCGGCGGGGGGCGGGCGGCCCGGCGGGGGGCGGGTGGCCCCCGCCGGGGGGCGGGCGGCCCCCGCCGGGGGGCGAGTAAAAGGGGGTCAGGTGATCTCCAGCTGCGCCATCATGCCCATCGCGGAGTGGTCCAGCAGGTGGCAGTGGTAGGGGTAGCGGCCGCGGTAGGAGTCGAAGAGGGCCTGGAGGCGCACGCTCTCCCCCGGCAGCAGGCGCACGGTGTCCTTCAGGCCGGACTCCGCCGGGCCGGGCGCGGCGCCGTTGCGCGCCAGCACCCGGAACTGCACCAGGTGCAGGTGGAAGTTGTGCGGGACGTCCTTGTTGGCGTTGACGACCGTCCAGATCTCCGAGGTGCCGAACGCCACCGAGGCGTCCACCCGCGCCGGGTCGTACACCTTGCCGTCGATCAGTCCGAGCGGGGCGGCGCCGGGCTTCTCCTGGTACTCCAGGACCACGGTGCGCTCGCGGGCCGCCGCGCCCAGGGCGGGCAGGGTGCGCAGCTGGGCGGGGACGCGGCTGGGGTCGTCGGCGGCGCGGGTGATGTCGAAGCGCAGGACCTGGCCGACGTGTTCGGCGGGGCCGGGGGGCATGGAGTTGGTGAGGACGATGCTGGAGCCGACGGGGTAGCGGGAGAAGTCGACGACGACGTCGGCGCGCTCCCCGGGGGAGAGGTCGACGGTGTCGGTGACGTGGGGGCGTTCCAGCAGGCCGCCGTCGGAGCCGATCTGGGTGAGGGGGCCGCCGTCGGCCAGGCGCAGGGAGAAGAAGCGCAGGTTGGAGGAGTTGAGCAGGCGCAGCCGGTACTTGCGGGCGGCGACCTCGACCTTGGGCCAGGGGCGGCCGTTGGCGAGGATGGTGGTGCGGTTGAGGGGGTCGTCCATGCGGTAGACGAGGCGGCCCTGGGGGTCGAAGCGGGCGTCGCGCAGGGCGATGGGCAGGTCGTAGCGGCCGGCGGGCAGCGGCAGGGCGGCTTCGGTGGCGTCGGTGATCAGGTAGGTGCCGGCCAGGCCCCGGTAGACGTGCTCGGACTCCAGGTGGTGGGCGTGGTCGTGGAACCACAGGCTCGCGTGGGGCTGGTCGTTGGGGTAGGTGTAGGTGCGGGTGGCGCCGGCGTCCAGGAGGTTCATGGGGCCGCCGTCGGAGGCGACGGGGACGCGGGCGCCGTGCAGGTGGACGGAGACGGGGTCGTCCAGCAGGTTGGTCTGGCGCACCACGACCGGGCGTCCGGAGCGGGCGCGGATGACGGGGCCGGGGAAGGCGCCGTTGTAGGTGAGGACGTCGGTGCGGTGCCCGGGCAGGATGCGGGCGTAGGCCTTGAGCATGGTGACGGCGTAGGTGTCGGCGGCGCCGTCGGTGGAGACGGGGGCGAGCACCGGGGGCAGGGGCATCGCGGCGGTGAACTTCGGTGCCAGGGTGGGGCCGGCGTCGGGGCCCGGGTCGGCCTCGGCGGCGGAGGCGTCGGGGCCCGGGTGGGTGTGGGCGGCCTCGGCGGCGGTCTCGACGGAGGCGGCCGGGCGCAGGGTGGTGCGCATGAGCAGGACCCCTCCCCCGGTCGCCAGGGCGGCGCCGATCATCCTGCGTCTGGTCACCATCGCGCGTCCTCCTGCTGCCGGCCCGGTGTGGCGGTGTGCCCGTGCGGCCCCGGCGGGTGGGGCGGGGGCGGGTTCCGGGGGTGATTGCAGCAGCGGATCCTTGCGCCGGGTTGGGGTCCGGCTGAGGCCCGGTGGACCGCGCGGGGCGGGGCGCGGGCGGGGCGCGCGGTGAGCTGCGGGTGTTGCGGGCCGCTTGCGGCGGGCGGTCACCGTGGCTCGCAGAACACTGGAGGATCCCTCGAAGGGAAGGGCCGGAGCGTGGACCTGCGGTACTGGCTGCCGAGGGCGGCCGAGGTCGCCGAGCAGTGGGGAGAGCGGTTCGGGCCGTACAGCCCGCATCCCTCGCACCAGGTGGACGACGCGGACTTCGCCGCCGCGTTCGAGCGCTTCGCCAAGCGCCTGGAGCACAACTACCCGTTCTTCCACCCCCGTTACGCCGGGCAGATGGTCAAGCCGCCGCACCCGGCCGCCGTCGTCGGCTACCTGACGGCGATGCGCTTCAACCCCAACAACCACGCCTACGAGGGCGGGCCCGCCACCAACGACATGGAACGCGAGTGCGTCGCCCAGCTCGCCGCCATGTTCGGCCTGCCCCGCCACGTGGGCCACCTCACCAGCAGCGGCACCATCGCCAACCTGGAAGCCCTGTACGTGGCCCGCCAGAGCCACCCCGGGCTCGGCGTCGCCTACAGCGCGCAGGCCCACTACACGCACAGCCGCATGTGCCACGTCCTGGGCATCGAGGGCCACGCGGTGGCCTGCGACGCGGACGGGCGCATGGACGTCGACGCGCTGGCCGCCCTGCTCGCCACCGGCCGCGTCGGCACGGTGGTCGTCACCGCCGGCACCACCGGGCTCGGCGCCGTCGACCCGGTGCACGAGGTGCTGGCACTGGCCCGCCGCCACGGGGTGCGGGTGCACGTGGACGCCGCCTACGGCGGGTTCTTCGCCCTGCTGGCCACCGACGACGCCCAGGCCGCCGCCCTCGGGCTGGACCCGGCGCCGTGGCGGGCCATCGCCGGCTGCGACTCCGTCACCGTCGACCCGCACAAGCACGGCCTCCAGCCCTACGGCTGCGGCGCGGTGCTGTTCGCCGACCCCGACATCGGCCGCCACTTCGCCCACGACTCCCCCTACACCTACTTCACCGACGCCGAACTGCACCTGGGCGAGATCAGCCTGGAATGCTCGCGCGCCGGCGCCGCGGCCGCCGCCCTGTGGCTGACCCTGCAACTGCTGCCGCTCACCCCCCAGGGCCTGGGCGCCGTCCTGGCCGGCGGGCGGCGCGCGGCCCTGGCCTGGGCGGATCTGATCGAGGACAGCCCGCACCTGACCCTCCACCAGCGCCCGCAACTGGACATCGTCACCTACCACCCCACCCCGGGTGGGGCGCCGATGTCCGCCGTCGACGCCGCCAGCCGGCACGTGCTGCGCCAGGGCATGGCCGACGAGCACGACCCGCTCTACCTGAGCCTGCTGCGGGTGGACGCCGCCGACTTCACCCGCCGCCACCCGGCGGCCGCGGCGGACGCCGACGGGGCCTCGGTGCTGCGCAGCGTCCTGATCAAGCCCGAGGCCGAGGACCACCTGCCCGCCCTGCACGCGCGCCTGACCGCGCTCGCCACCGCCCGGCCCTGAGGCCCGCCGCCCCCGTACGACCGCCCTGCCGCCCCGCCGCCCCGCCGCCTGTCTGCCGAGGAGTGTCCGTTGACCACCGCCACCGTCCCGCCGGGCGCCGCCCTCGCGGCCCCCGCGGTCCGCCCCGCCCGACCCGAGGAGGCCCCCGCCCTCGCCCGGGTGCTCGCCGCCGCCTTCCACGACGACCCGCTCACCCGCTGGGCCTTCCCCGACGACGCCCACCGCGCCCGCATCCTGCCCGCCTTCTTCCGCGTCCACGTCGACCAGTGCCTGGCCCACGGCGGCGCCCTGACCGCCCAGCACCCCGACGACGCCGCCCCCGTCGGCGCGCTGCTCTTCCTGCCCCCCGGCGTGTGGGAGCACCCCGGGGGGCAGGACCAGGCGACCGCCCGCGCCCTGGACGCGGCCGTCGACGCCGACACCCACCCCGAATCCGCCCGCCGCCTGGCCGCCATCACCCGCCTCCAGGCCCGCCGCCACCCGCGCCACCGCCCCCACCACTACCTGGCGTTCGTCGGCGCCCACCCCGACGCCCGCCACACCGGCACCGGCACCGCCCTCCTGCGCGCCTTCCTGGCCCGCGTCGACCACGACGGCCAGGCCGCCTACGCCGAGACCAGCTCCCCCGGCGGCGCCCGGGTCTGCGGCGCCGGCGGCTTCACCCGCTTCGGCGAGGCCATCGCCCTGCCCGCCGGCGGCCCCCGCCTGACCCCCGTGTGGCGGGGCCCCCGATGACCACCCACACCCTCGACATCGACACCGCGCTGCGCGTCTACTCCGCCGAGCAGATCGACGCCGGCGCCGCCGCCCACCACCCCGAGGCCGCCGAGATCCTCGACTGGAGCCGGCGCTTCCTCACCACCGCCCACCCCGACCTCGGGCGCAGCGGCCCCGTCTGCCCCTACACCCAGCCCTCGCTGCGCCGCGGCCTGTTCCACATCGCCGTCGCCGACACCGGCGCGGGCGGCGACCTGCCCGCGCTGGTCGGCGAGCTGCGCGCCTGGTACGACCGGCTGCTGGCCGGCCTGACGGAGGAATCGGACCGGGAGCTGCTGACCGTGCTGCTGGTGCTGCCGGGCCTGGACCGGGCCGACTCCACCGCGCTGGACGAGGCGCAGCGCAAGGCCAAGGACGAGTTCGTCGAACAGGGCCTGATGATCGGCCAGTTCCACCCCGTCTGCGAGGAGGGGGGCCTGTGGAACCGCTCCTTCAGGCCGCTGCGCGCGCCCGTGCCGCTGCTGGCGGTGCGCAAGCTCCTCGTCTTCGACCTGCCCTTCCTCGTCGACGACGAGGCCCACCTGGCCCACTACCTGGCCCGCTTCGCCCCCCAGGTCCCCGCCCGCATCCGCGACCAGCTGGTCTCCGGCATGACGGAACACCGCAGGACCGCCCGCCTGACCGCCGCCTGAGCCGCGGCCCCCCTGCGCGCGGAGCCGGGTCGGCGCCCGGCTCCGCGCGCCCCCCCCGGGGAAAATCGCTGGCGGCGGTGGCGCCCGGCGTGAAGGCTCTCACCGTGACGCTTCACGAGAACGAGGTCTTCGCGGACCAGGCGGTCGTCCGCTCCCTGCTCCGGGAGCAGCGGCCGCAATGGGCCGACCTGTCCGTCTCGCCGGCCGGCTCGGGCACGGACAACACGATGTACCGGCTCGGCGACGACCTGCTCGTGCGGCTGCCGCGCACGGCGCAGAGCGCGGACTCCGTGCGCAAGGAGTTGACCTGGCTGCCGCGGCTGGCACCGCACCTTCCGTGCCGCGTCCCGGAGCCGGTGCACGCCGGGGCCCCGAGCGCCGTGTTCCCGCTCGCCTGGTCGGTGTACCGCTGGATCGACGGCGAGGAGCCCGGCCCGGGGTCGGTCACCGACTGGCCCGCCTTCGGGGCCGACCTGACGGCGGTCGTCAAGGGCCTGCACTGCGTCCCGCTCATGGGGGCCGTCCGCCGCGGCGCGCTCCACTGGTACCGCGGGGGCGACCTGCGCGACAGCGACGAGTCGATCACCGCATGCTTCGAGAAGTGCCGGACGATCCCGGGCCTGGACCTCGACATCGAGCACCTGCTGCACCTGTGGCGCAGCGCGCTCGCCCTGCCCGGGCCGTCCGGGCGCCAGGTGTGGCTGCACGGCGACCTGAAACCCTCCAACCTGCTGGTCCGGCAGGGCGGGCTGCACGCGGTCATCGACTTCGGATGCCTGTCGGTCGGCTTTCCCGACGCCGAGCACGCCACGGTGTGGGACCTTCCGTCCCCGGCCCGCCAGGCGTACTGGGACGCCCTCGGCCTCGACGACGTGACGTGGCTGCGGGCCCGGGCGTGGGCGGTCGGCGTCGGGGTCGGCGGGCTGTCGTACTACTGGGGCACCTATCCCGGTTTCGTCGGCGAATGCCTGGCGCGGCTGTCCGCGATCCTGGAGGCCGCCGGCGCGCGGTGAGCCGTCCCGGCCGGTCGGGACGGGTTCACCGCGCGCGTCGGTCGCCGACTCGGATGTGCCGGGACGGCGGCCCTCAGGTCGCGCGCTGTCCGTGGAGGAGGACGGGCAGCGCTCGGCCCGCCAACGCCTCGCTGACGCGGGCGGCTTGGGAGGGCGCCATGACGTCGGGGAGTCGGCGGACGGGGACGAAGCGGGCGCCGAACAGGCCGCTGCGGTGCTGCGGCGGGACGGTGAGGCGGACGTCGTCGCGCACGGTGCCGCCGTCGAAGACCAGGTTGAGGCGCTCCAGGTAACGGTCGGCCGGGGTGAAGTCGACCGCGAGGACGTCGGCGAGACGCAGGTTGAGCCCTGTCTCCGCGTGCAGGTTGCGGGCGGCGGCGAGGTGCGGGGGCTCATTGGGCTGGGCGGCGCCGCCGGGCAGGATCAGGCCGTCCATGTAGTCCGGGTCGACGAGGAGGACGTCGCCGCGCGGGTTGCGGACGAGGACGAGGCAGCCGAGCCGGCACACCGGCGGCTTGGCGAGCAAGCGGGGGTCTTGCATCGGGCGGTTCACCTTCTGAGGGCGGCGAGGAGCAGGAGGGAGAAGCCGGCCCACCAGAGCAGGCGGGCGAGGAGTTCAGTCGTCATGCGCCAGGCGCTCGTAGCGCAGCCCCTTGCGGAGCAGGTCGACGACCCGCAGGAGTGCGGACGGGCGGGCGCAGCCGAGGCTGATCAGGTAGCAGCCCGTCCTGCGGCCGTGCTCCCAGTCGACTTCGACGGACGGCAACGTGACGCCGCCCAGGGCGAGGACGGTGGTCAGGTCGTCGAGGACGTCGGCCGCCTGGCGCCGCTGGTCGGCGGTCGCGCGGGAGAGCATCGAGGACACGCTCACTCCCCCGGCCGCTTGTGGACCTCGAAGACGCGCCAGGCACCCCAGGCCTCGGAGAAGGAGCCGAACCCGCTGAGCTCACCGTCCGGTTGGCGCAGCCAATCCCCGGTGAGCTCGTGCCGGACCCGGTAGAGGCGGGTCTCGGTGTCCCAGCGCACGCCGTAGCCGTGGAGGCGGGGGACTTGGGCATCAGCCATGGGAATAACCTTCCGCAATCAGTGTTTCACGTTCTGTGCACATGGTGGCCCCACACCACCTAGCATCGGAAGCGATATACGACTTGCTGTCAGAGCAGCCGTGAGTTGGGGAAGTTCCATGAACAAGAAGAGCATCGACCCGACCTCGTCCCCGTGGGCCGCCTTCGGAGTTCAACTCCGCAGGTCACGCGAAGCAGTTGGGCTCACCCAGGTCCAGCTGGCGAAGAAGGTCGGGTGCACCGCATCGCACCTGTCCTACGTCGAACTTGCGCACCGGCCGCCGAGCCTGCAGCTGGCGGAGCTGGCCGACCAGGAGCTCAAGACCGGCGGCACGCTCGTACTGATGTACTGGCAGCTCAAGCACACGACGTTGTTGGAGGGCTTCCCGGAGTACGCCAACTACGAGGCCCGCGCGGAGCAGATCAAGCTCTTCGAGATCAACGTCATCCCTGGACTCCTACAGACTCCCGCGTACGCAACCGCGATTGAGTCGGGATATGTGAGGCAGGGCGCCGCACTCCCAGAACAGGCCGATGAACGTATCAACTTCCGGCTTGCCCGACAGCACATCCTGGAACGGACTCCACCTCCGGTCCTGCACGCGGTGCTGGACGAGAGCTGCCTGAGGCGACTCGTCGGCGGCCGGGACGTCATGATCGAGCAACTGCTCCACCTTGAACAGTTGGCTGATCGGCCCAACGTGGTCATTCAGGTGGCGCCGTACTCTCTGGGCGAGAACCGGCCGTTCACTCGCGTGGTGCAACTCCTTACCATGCCGAACCGCAAAATTCTCAGCTACGGCGAGATCGAGCAACGCGGTTACATCGAACGGGATATCCAGTCAGTTTCGGCGCTGGCCAGGAGCTACGATCGCCTTGTGGTCGAGGCCCTGAACCAGGCCGACTCACTTTCGATGATCCGCGTGGTACGGAGGGATCTGGAATGGACGTCAATCTGACTGACGCTCGCTGGCGAAAGAGTTCGTACAGCGGCGGCAATGGAGGAACCTGCGTGGAGGTCGCTGACGGATTTACCGGCGTGATGCCGGTCCGCGACTCCAAAGACCCTTTCGGCCCGGCCCTCCTCTTCCCCTCCCCCGCCTGGCAGGCCTTCGTCACCGCCGTCCGCACCGGCGAATTCGACGCCCGGTAGCAGCAACTCCCGGGCCCCGCCGCCCCGACCCGGGGCGGCGGGGCCATCTCGGGGTGGGACGATGGCACTGACCAGACGCCTGCTGCGCCACGGCCAGTTCACCTCCCGCGAGGAACCGACCGAACGCATCGACGACTTCGTCCTGGACTACGACGAACACGCCGCCAAGGCCGACCGCGGGACCTACGACGGCTCCCCGCTCAAAGCCGCATGAACCCCCGAAGGATCAACGTGGTGCTGCACTAGCATGCGTGGGTGAACCTTTCGCATCTCGGCGTGCCGATCGGGCCGATGATCCGCGTCCACGGCGGGTTCGCCAACCGGATGTACCGGCTCGACACCGACCAAGGGTCGTTCGCGGTCAAGGAGTTGAACCTCGCCGACCGCCGCTGGGCCTATCGCGCCGAGGACGTGTTCAGGTTTGAGCGGGCGGCCTTCGCCGCCGGTATCCCGATGCCGGAGCCGATCTCGGCCGGCCACCACACGCTCGTTCACCGATGGGTCGAGGGAGAGAAGGTGCCGGAAGCGCCGGTGTCGGCGGCGTACGCGTTCGAGATCGGCGGGATCCTCGCGCGCGTCCACGCGCTCGACGTCGCGTGGACCCACGCGTCGGTCGAGGAACCGACGTCACGGGACTGGCCCGAGCTCGCCGCGCGGGCGGCGGCGACCGGACAGCCCTGGGCCGACGAACTCGCCTCTCACGTCGAGACGTTCCTCGCGATCGCCCACTTCGTCGACACCTGCGAACGGCCGGGCCCCGTCGTGCTGACCCACAGGGACATCCAACCGTGGAACCTGCTCGCCCGGGAGGGCCGGCCGGTGGTGCTCGACTGGGAGCTCTCGGGAACGCTCGACCTGTCCGGCGAGCTCGGCTCGACCGCGCTCAGCCTCGCGAAGGGACCGGGCTTCGACCACATCGAGCCCGCCGTCTTCCGCTCGGTCCTCGACGGCTATGTCGCGGGTGGCGGCACGCTGCCGCCGCCAGGTCCGAGCTGGTTCGTGTTCATGATCGGCGGCTGGCTGGGGCACACGAGGTGGAACATTCTGCGGTGCCTCGCCGGTGTCGAGGCGAGCACCGGCCCCGACCTCGCGCTCTCCCACGAGTCCGTGCGCAACGGCGTGCGCGGCCTCCCCGACCTGTTCGGCCGGCTTCCGGAGCTCGAAGCGCTGCTCGTGTGGCAGTGACCCGCGCCTGTGCTCGGCATGCGGTGTGAGGCGCGCTCCCGATTCCGCCCGGGGCCGTTGCCGGTGACCTGCACCTGCACCGACGCGGACGTGCCGACACCCGTCTCCGGGCCCGGGGAGGCGGCGGGGAGGCTGCCGGGGGGCATCTGGCCGAGGAAGTCGTTGACGTCCCGCCCGGTCAGCCGGCGGCGGCCAGGAGCGGCTCGGGGGCGGCTGCGGCGGGCTGGGGCCGGGGGCGGGTGAGGCACTCGTCGGTGAAGGCGAGGGCGCGCAGGTGGTAGGGGCGGGCGGCGTGGCCCAGGGAGAGGTTGTGGCCGGCGCGGTGGGCGGTGACGAGGTGGGCCAGGCCCGGGGGGAAGGCGGCGGTGAGGGCGGTGCGGTGGGAGGGCTCCAGGCGCCACCAGGCCTCGTGGTCGGCGAGGGTGAGGCGCACCGGCACGCGTACGCGGGCGGCCAGGGCGCTGTAGCGGGCGGGCCAGGTGGCCAGTTCGCGGGATTCGAGGGCGGGGACGGGGGTGAGCAGGGTGCGGGCGGCGTGGAAGGTGCCGGGCGGGTAGAGGTTGAGGGGGCCCCAGTTGAGGCGGCCGCCGCCGGCGAGGTCGTCGGGCCGCTCCCACGCGCCGGGGGCGTAGTGCTGGGCGAGGCCGGAGATGTCGGCGCCGAGCAGGGGCAGGCGGGGGTCGGCGGGCCAGTGGGCGGCGAGGTGGAGGGCGATCTTGCCGCCGAAGGAGTGGGCGAGGAGTTGGACGCCGGCGCCGACGGGGTGGGCGCGGGCGTAGTCGGTGAGGGCGGCGTGCAGGGTGGCGGCCTGGTCGGCGATGAGCTGGCCGTCGGGCAGGCGGTGGGCGGAGGCGCCGTGGCCGGGGCGGTCCAGGGCCAGGACGGTGTAGCCGAGGTCGGCGGCCAGGGTGAGCAGGCTGGTGTCGGGGTGGGCGGGGCCGGCGAAGTAGGCGGCGCGCATGCCGCGGCCGTGGATGGCGAGGAGGACGGCTTTGGGGGCGCGGTCCTGGGGTTCGGCGACGAGCGCGGAGACGGGGATGCCGCCGGCGTCCAGGACGAGGGAGCGGGTGGCGAGCCGGGGGTTGGGCCGCGGGTTCGGGCGGGGGTTCATAGGGCGGCCCCGGCGCGGACGGCTCCGGCGCGGGCGGTGGTGGCGGCCCTGTCAGCGGCTCCGGCGCGGGCGGTGTCGAGGTCGGTGAGCCAGCCGGTGAGGTCGCTCTGGCGCATCAGGGTGGTGCCGATGAGCAGTCCGGCGTAGCCGGCGTCCAGGAGGCGGGCGGCGTCGGCGGGTTCGGTGATGGCGGAGGCGGAGACGGGGGCGCGGGTGCCGGTGGCGTGCAGGGCGGGCAGCAGGCGCAGGCTGCGTCCGAGGTCGCCGCGGTCGCGTTCGCGGGTGCGGATGTCCTTGTTGTTGACGGCGATGACGCAGTGTTCGGGCTGGGGCAGGTGGGCGAGTTCGTGTTCGCCGGTGATCTCGACGAACGGGGTCAGGCCCAGGGCGAGGGCGGTGGTGACCAGGCGGTGCAGGGAGGTGGCGGGCAGCAGGGCGGCGGTGAGCAGGACGGCGGAGGCGCCGAGGGCGGCGGCGGCCTCCAGTTGGGCGGGGCGGGTGAGGAAGTCCTTCTGGAGGACGGGCAGGTCGGTGGCGGCGGTGACCTCGCGCAGCAGGCGGGGGGTGCCGCCGAACCAGCGGCCGGTGACCACGGACAGGCAGGGCGCGCCGGCCTGTTCGTAGCGGGTGACGAGGTCGGTGACGGTGCGCGGGCCCAGCAGGTCGGTGCCGTGCGGGTCGCGGAGTTTGACCTCCATGATCAGGGGGCGGCTCGCGGCCAGCAGGGCGTCGAGGAACCGCGGGGCGCTCATACGTAGGCCTCCTTGGGGCGGGGGTGCCAGGCGTGGGCGAGGGCGGTGACGGCTTCGTGGGTGAAGTCGCCGGCCCGGTTGCGGGCGGCGGTGTCGATGTCGGCGCCGGCGTACAGGGGGTGGTCGGTGACGGTGCGGTAGGTGTCGCGGTTGGCGGCGTTCAGGCCGCCGGCGAGGAGGAAGGGGATGGTGAGGCGGGGCAGCAGGGTGTGGACGTCGGCGGGGGCCAGGGGGTGGCCGGTGGAGCCGACGCGGCCGTCGTCGGTGACGGTGTCCAGCAGGAACAGGTCGCAGCCGGCGCGCTCGAAGGCGCCGATGAAGGGGCGTTCCAGGCAGCGGCCGCGGGAGAGGTGGAGGACTTTGACGAGGACGGCGTAGGGCAGGCGGTGGCGCAGTTCGGTGACGAGGGCGGGGCTCTGGTAGGCGTGGAGCTGGATCCAGCGGATGCCGGTGGCGCGGGCGAGGCGGGCGAGTTGGTCGGCGTCGTCGAGGAAGGTGACCAGGACGGGTTCCAGGCCCAGGCGGATGGCGGTGGCGGCGAGGTGGGCGAGGTGCTGTTCGGAGAGTTCGGCGGGGCCGCCGGGCACGCCGTGCCACAGGCCCACCAGGGTGGGGCCGGATTCGGCGAGGAGGGTGAGGTCGGCGCGGGTGCGGGCCCCGCACACCTTGAGGTGGCGGGGCCGCGCGGGCGGCAGCGGGCGGGGCGGGGCGGGGGCGGTCATTTGCCGAGTCCGAGCATGGCGGCGATGCGGTTGTACTGGATCTCGTTGCTGCCGGAGTAGATGGTGCCGGCGACGGCGTTGCGCACGTCCTTCTCCAGCCCGTACTCGGACATGTAGCCGTTGCCGCCGAAGACCTGGACGGCGGCCAGCGAGGTGGCGAGGTTGGATTCGCTGGTGAGGAGTTTGGCGATCGCCATGTCGACGGTGACGTTCTCGCCGGCCTCCAGGCGCTGGGCCGTGTCGTAGAGCCACTTGCGGGCGGTCTCCAGGCGGATCTTGGTGTCGACGATCTTGTTGGCGACCGACTGGTAGGAGCCGATGGGCTTGCCGAAGGACATGCGGGTCTTGGCGTAGTCGAGGCAGCGGGCCAGGCGGTGCTGCATCTCGCCGGTGTTGACGATGAAGGAGTAGAGGATCTCGCGTTTCATGACGTGGTCCAGGACGAGGAAGCCGCCGCCGACGCGGCCCAGGACCCGGGAGGCGGGCACCTTGACGTCGTCGAGGTAGACCTCGGACAGCGGCGAGGTGCGCAGGCCCATCTTCTTGATGGGGTTTCCGGTGCTGATGCCGGGCATGTCGCGGTCCAGGAGGAACGCGGTGACGCCGAGCGCCCCGCCCTGGGGGTGGGTGCGGGCGTAGACGACGATGACGTCGGCGACGGGGCCGTTGCTGACGAAGGTCTTGGCGCCGT
This sequence comes from Kitasatospora sp. NPDC088264, assembly GCF_040685715.1. Classification (NCBI taxonomy): domain Bacteria; kingdom Bacillati; phylum Actinomycetota; class Actinomycetes; order Kitasatosporales; family Streptomycetaceae; genus Kitasatospora; species Kitasatospora sp. NPDC088264. Next base: position 24,641 of record NZ_JBFBIR010000071.1, on the reverse strand, counting down.
TGAGGACGAAGTGGTCGCCGTCGCGGATCGCGCGGGTGCGCATCTGCATGGCGTCCGAGCCGCCCTCGGACTCGGTGATGGCGTGGGCGCCGATGGCCTCGCCGGAGGCGATGCGCGGCAGGTAGGCCTCTTTGAGGGCGGGTGAGCCGAAGGCCTGGAGGGGGACGCCGGTGGAGGCGAGGGAGGTGGTGACGGAGAAGTTGAGGCCGCCGTCGCGGCAGGTCTGCCCCAGGCCCTCCAGGACGTACATGGTGGTGAGCAGGGACTGGCCCAGCCCGCCGTAGCGTTCCTCGAAGGGCAGGGACAGGATGCCGGTCTTCTGGACGAGGCGCCACTTGTCGGGGGAGAAGGCGGCCTGTTCGTCGCCTTCGATGTGGCCGGCGCTCAGGTCGTCGCCGAAGCGGGCCAGGCCCTCGCGCAGGGCGTGCTGGTCGGCGTTCCAGCGGATCATGGACGTGCCGCCTTCCTCCCGGGCCCGCGTGCGGGGCCCGGGGTGGCAGGCCGACGCGCGGGGCGCCGGCGCGTGACTCGAAGGGGAGGGTCTTCGCCTAGTAGGCGGAGGAGGAGGAGGCGTCGAGCTGGTGGACCTCGTCGCCGCGCAGGGCCGGGGAGAAGACGCAGACCAGGCGCAGGTCCTCGTGGGGGCTGGCGACCAGGTAGTGGGCGTCGTGCTGGTCGAGGGCGTAGAGGCGGCCGGGGGTGATGGGGTGGGAGGTGCCGTCCATGGCGATGACCTCGCCGGAGCCGGCGATGCAGTAGCACGCCTCCAGGTGGTTGCGGTACTCCAGGCGGGACTTGGTACCGGCGTTGACGATGGTGTCGGTGAGGGTGTAGCCGAGGTTGTCGCCGGCCACCAGGAAGCGGCGGGACAGGCCGTTGCCCCACTCGACGGTCTGGACGTCGTCAATGTCGCGGATCAGCATGCTGGTTCTGCCTTTCGTGTCAGCGGGCGGGGGTGGTGGTGCCGGGGGTGGTGCGCGTGCCGGTGGTGCTGGTGCTGGTGGTGCGTCCGGCCGTGGCGGGCTGGGGTGGCCCGGGCGGGCGGAGGTCGTGGAGGAGGGCGCGCAGCGCCTGTGCGGCGTCGCGGCCCTCGGTGAGGGCGGTCTCGATGCGGGCGACGGCGGCGGAGCCGACGATCGCGGCGTCGGCTCCGGCGGCGGCGACCGCGTCCAGGTCGGCGGCGCTTTTGACGCCGAAGCCGATGGCGACCGGGGTGGCGGGGGCGGCGGCGCGCAGGGCGGCGACGGTGGCGGCCAGGGTGTGGTGGCCTTGCGCGGGGGTGGTGCCGGAGCGGCCGTAGTGGGCGACGAGGTAGACGTAGGCGCCGTGGGCGTCGCGGGCGGCGGCGGTGAGGACCTCGGGGGTGGAGGTCGGGTAGCAGGTGGCGACCTGCGGCAGGGCCGCCTCGCGCAGGGCCTGGCGCCAGGCGGGGCGCAGGCGGGGCGGCAGGGCGTGGACGAGCAGGGCGTCGGCGCCGGCCCGGGCGATGGCGCGGGCGCAGGTGGCGGGGTCGGCGGCGCGCAGGCTGTGGCTCCAGTCGGCGAGCAGTGCGATCTTCAGGTTCTTCAACTGGGGCCGCAGGGTGGCGAGTTCGTCCAGGACGGTGTCCAGGGTGGTGCCGGCGGCCAGGGCCCGGTCGGCGGAGCGGCGGATGACGGGGCCGTCGGTGGGCGAGTTGGGGAAGGGGACGGCGAGTTCGAGGACGTCGACGCCTTCCTCGTCCAGGACGAGGGCCAGGTCGGTCAGGCGGGCGGGCGGGTCTCCGGCGTTGAGGAACAGGGCCAGGTGCGGGCGGCCGTCGGCGCGGGCGGCGAAGAACGTGGTGTCAGGCATGGGCGGGGGCCTTGTGGTCGGTGCGCAGGCGGGTGGCCAGGGCGCGGGGGGCGCCGTCGGCCAGGGCGTCCAGGGCGGCGGTGTGGGCGGTGTGCCAGTGGGTGTGGCGGCCCGAGGCGAGGGCGAGGGCGGCGGCGTTGAGGGCGATGGTGTGGGTGGCGGTGGGGCCGGCGCGGCCGGCGAGGGCTTGCAGGAAGTGGCCGGTGAGGTCCTCGGGGTGGGGGGCGAGGTCGGCCAGGGTGCCGTCGGCGGGGGCGATGGAGCCGGCGGGCAGGTGGATGGTGGTGTCGGGGGTGTGCAGGGTGTTGTCGGCGAAGGGCAGGAGTTCGTCGGCGCCGGCGGTGTTGGTGGCCAGCCACACGGCGCGTCCGGGGGTGCGGGGGGCGAGGTGGCGCAGGGCGGGCAGGTCGGTGGCGGCGCTGGCGCCGGTGAGCTGGGCGGTGACGGGCACGGTGGCGAGCAGCGGGCCGAGGGTGTTGAGGAGGCGTCCGAAGGGTTTGAGGGTGAGTGGGAACAGGAGGCGGGCCAGGCGGGTGAGGGCGGGCGGGTAGACGTGGGGGCCGGCGAAGGCGATGCCGTGGCGGGCGAGGTGGTCGGCGGTGGCGGTGTGGGAGGAGGTGAGGGTGATGCCCAGGCGCTCCAGCAGGTCGATGGAGCCGGCGCTGCTGGTGTAGGCGCGGGAGCCGGTCTTGACGACGGGCACGCCGATGGCGGCGGCGGTCAGGGCGGCGGCGGTGGAGAGGTTGAAGGTGGCCGGGCCGCCGCCGGTGCCGACGATGTTGACGCTGGCGGGGTGGGCGGGGCCGGGGTGGGGGCTGCGTTCGGTCAGGGAGGTGGTGAAGGCGGCGAGGGTGTCGGGGGCGGGCAGGCGGGTGGTGAGGGCGGCCAGCAGTGCCGCGGCCTGGGCCCGGTCGCTGTCGCGGGCCGGGCCCGGGGTGCGCTGCTCCAGCTGGTCCCACCACGAGCGCCAGGTGTCCAGGTCGACGTCGTGCCCGGCGAGCAGGGCGGTGAGGGCCGGGTGCACGGGTCAGCCGCCTGCCACGGCGCTGGCCGGGACGGCGCGGCGCTGGGTGATGAAGGCGTCGATGGCGGTGACGGAGCGGAAGTTGTTGGGGTCGAGGTCGGTGTCGTCGACGGGCAGGGCGAAGTGGTCCTCGACCCAGGCGATGAGCTTGAGGACGCCCAGGCTGTCGATGACGCCGTCGGAGAGCAGGTCGTGGTCGTCGGCGAGTTGCTCGGGGGTGACGTCGGGCAGGAACTCCTCGATGAGGAACCGCTTGATCTGGGCGATGTTGCTCATGGCTCGCAACTCCCTTGGGTGTATTGGGGTTTGGTGGGTGTGGTGGTGTGGTCAGGCGGTGGGCAGGACGGCCTTGCGGTCGACCTTGCCGGTGGCGGTCTTGGGCAGCGGGGCGTCGTGGATGGCCAGGCGTTCGGGCACGGCGGCGCGCGGCAGGTTGCGGGCCAGGTGCTCGCGCAGGGTGAGGCTGTTGAGGGCGGAGCCGGCGGCGCGCTGGACGGCGGCGTGCAGGCGTTTGCCGGTCAGCGGGTCCGGGGCTGCGGCGACGGCGGCCTCGCGGACCTCGGGGTGGGCGAGCAGGACGCGTTCGACCTCGGCGGTGTTGACGGCGACGCCGCGGACCTTGACCTGGAAGTCGGCGCGTCCGGTCAGGTGCAGGCGGCCGTGTTCGTCGCGGACGGCCAGGTCCCCGGTGCGGAACCAGCGCCGTCCGGGCCCGGCGCCCTCGGGCTGGGTGGTGAAGCGGCCGGCGTCGCGGGAGCGGTCCAGGTAGCCGGCGGCCTGGAAGGGTGTGGAGACGTACAGTTCGCCGCGGCCGGGGCCGGTGACGGGGGTGCCGTCGGGGGCGGCGAGCAGGGTGCGCACCCCGGGCAGGGGGGTGCCGATGGGCACCGGCAGGGCGGCGGTGGCGTCCAGGCGGTCCAGGCGGTGCAGGAAGCTGTCGTTGGTCTCGGTGCAGCCGTAGATGTTGTAGAGCGCGGCGCCGGGCAGCAGGGCGGGCAGTGCGGCCAGGGTGCGGGCGTCGATGGCGTCGCCGGTGAACGCGGCGTGCTCGACGCTGTCCAGCACCGCCGGGCCTGCCGTCTGGGCGGCGGCCTGGGCGAGGAGGGCGTAGGCGAGGGGGACGGCCTGGAGGACGTGCGGGCGGTGGCGGGTGAGCTGGGCGAGCAGGTGGCGGGCGTTGAGCGCGTGGGCGGGGTCGATGAGCAGGACGGTGCCGCCGGCGGCGAGGGTGGCCCACACGTCCAGCAGGCACAGGTCGAAGTTGAGGGGGGCGTAGTTGACGACGACGCGGCCGGGCCCGAGGTCGAAGGTGTCGTGGGCCCAGGCGGTGAAGCGGTCGACGGCGGCCTGCGCGAGGGGGACGATCTTGGGCAGGTCGGTGGAGCCGGAGGTGGTGAGCAGGAAGGAGGTGCCGGCGGCGAGGGTGGGCACGGGGGCGGGGCGGGCCAGGGCGGGCAGGGCGGGGGTGTCCTGGCCGAGGGGGGCGAGCAGGTGGCGGGCGCCGGCCTGGGCGAACAGGGCCGCGAGCAGGGCGGGGGCCAGCTGCGGGGAGGGCAGCAGGAAGGGGCGGCGCTCGATCAGGCAGGCCAGGACGAGGGCGATCTGCTCGGGGGACTTGGCGGCGGGCAGGCCCACCGGCTCGCCGGGGGCGAGGTCCAGCGTGTGCAGGCGCAGCCGTTCGCGTTCGGCGGTTTCGGCGAGTTCGCGGTAGGTGACGGCGCGTTCGTGCCACAGGAGGGCGACGGCGTCGGGCCGGGTGCGGGCGTGGGCGGTGAACGCGTCGGGCAGCGACAGCGGCGGCGGGGCCTGCACGGCGGGCGCGGCGGGCGCGGCGGGCGCGGTGGGTTCGGCGGGTGTGGTCATCGGGGTCTCACTCCCCCGCCGGGGTGAGGGCGGCCCAGCCGGCCTTGACGGCGGTGCCGTCCTGGGTGGCGACGGTGAAGCGCACCACCGTGCCCCGGTCGTAGGGCTGCAGGGTCAGGCGCAGCGGGGTGCCGGGGGTGGCGGGGGCGGCGAAGCGGGCGCCCAGGGCGGTGAGGCGGGTGGGGTCGCCGTCGGCGTGGCGGTCGGTGATCTCCTCGGTGGCGAGGGCGACCAGGTGCATGCCGTGGGCGATGGCGGCGGGGAATCCGGCGGCGCGGGCGGCGTCGTCGTCGAGGTGCAGGGGGTTGAGGTCGCCGGCGGCGTGGGCGTAGGCGGTGACGTCGGCGGGGGTGAGGGTGTGGGTGAGGGTGAGGGGTTCGGTGTCGGGGGTGGTGCCGGGGTGGGCGGCGGGGGTGAGGGTGCCGAAGGGTTCGATGGCGGTGGCGCCGACCAGCAGGGCGGAGGTGGTCAGGCGGGCCAGGGTGCGGGTGCCGTCGGTGAGGTGGGTGGTGAGGGCCAGGCGGGTGCCGCGGGCTTCGCGGCGGGCGGCGGTGACGGTGACGTCGATGTCGACGTGGGTGCCGGCGGTGAGGGGGTGGTGGGTGTGGATCTCCTGGGCGAGGTGGACCACGCCGGTGAAGCCGGTATCGCCCGTGGTCAGGGTGGTGACGGTGTGCTGGGCGAGGGTGTGGGCGAGGACGAAGGGGTGGGCGGGGGCGGCGGCGGTGTCCGGGGCGGGGGGCAGGCCGGTGCGGGCGGCGGTGCGGTAGGCGGCCAGGGCGTCGGCGGTCACGGTGGTGCGGGTGCGGGCGGTGCGGTGGGCGGGTGTGGTCGCGGGCCCGGTCGCGGTCGCGGGTGTGGTCGCGGGTGTGGTCGCGGTCGCGGGTGTGGTCGTGGTCATAGCGGGGTCACCACCAGGGTCGAGTTGTGGCCGCCGAAGCCGAACGAGTTGGACAGGGCCGCGCCGGGGCGGATGGGGCGGGCGGTGCCGTGGACGACGTCGAGGTCCAGGCCCTGTTCGGTGTGCTCGTGGTTGGCGGTGGGAGGGGCGAGGCGGCTGTTCATGGCCTGCACGGCGGCGATCAGCTCGACGGCGCCGGCGGCGCCGATGAGGTGGCCGATGGAGCCCTTGGTGGAGGTGACGGGCACGCCGTGCGGGCCGAAGACGGTGCGCAGCGCGGCGGCTTCGGCGCGGTCGTTGTGCACGGTGGAGGTGCCGTGGGCGTTGACGTGGGCGATGTCGGCGGGGGTGAGGCCGGCGTCGGTGAGGGCGGCGCGCATGGCGGCGACGGCGCCGGCGCCGTCGGGGCGGGGGTTGGAGAGGTGGTAGGCGTCGGCGCTGGAGCCGTAGCCGGCGAGGAGGGCGTAGGGGGTGCGGTGGCGGGCGCGGGCGTCGGCGAGGCGTTCGAGGACGAGGAAGCCGGCGCCTTCGCCCATGACGAAGCCGTCGCGGTCGGTGTCGAAGGGGCGGCTGGCGCGGGTGGGGTCGTCGTTGCGCTGGGAGTGGGCGCCGAGGTTGCCGAACGCGGCGAGGGTGACGGGGGTGAGGGTGGCTTCGCAGCCGCCGGCGATGACGATGTCGGCGCGGCCGGTTTCCAGGAGGAGGGCGGCGTGGCCGATGGCGTCGGCGCTGGAGGCGCAGGTGGTGGCGATGGTCAGGGCGGGGCCGGTCCAGGCCAGGCGCATGGCGATCTGGGCGGCGGCGGCGTTGGGCATGGTGACCAGGGGCATCAGGGGGCTGACGCGCAGGGGTCCGGCGGTGGTGAAGAGGGCGGATTCGCGGTCGCTGGTGGTGCGTCCGCCGACGGCGTTGCCGACGACGATGGCGCTGCGGCCGGGGTCGGGTTCGGGGGCGCCGGCGTCCTGGTGGGCGGCGAGGGCGGCGAGGGTGCCGTAGTGGGCGAAGGGGTCGAGGCGGCGGGCGTCCTTGGCGGGGACGGGGCCGTTGTCGGGCAGGTCGGTGACGCGGCAGCCCAGGCGGACCCGGTGGCGGGCCAGGGCGGGGTCGGTGAGGGCGGTGGCGGTGGGGGTGCCGGTGCTGACGGTGTGCCAGAACGCGGCCGGGGTGTGGCCGGCGGGGCTGACGACGCCCAGGCCGGTGACGGCGATGGGGGGCCGGGTGGGGCGGGCTGCCATGGTCTTGTCCTTTCCGGGCGTTGGGGGCCGGGCCTTCCTTGGTGGCGCCGTCCTGGTCAGATGAGGCCGGTCTGGGCGGCGGCGGTCAGGAAGGCGTCGGCGGCGAAGTCGATGTCGGCGGCGGTGTGGCGGGCGGTGACGGCGATCCGCAGCCGGGCCAGGTCGTTGGGCACGGCGGGGGTGACGACGGGCAGGCCGATGACGCCGGCCTTGCGGCAGGCGGTGGCGTAGTCGTAGGCGGCGTCGTCGGAGCCGGCGATGACGGGCAGGACGGCGGTGGCGGAGTCCATGGTGGAGATGCCGGCGTCGTTGAGGCGCCGGCGCAGGCGCTGGGCCTGGACCTGGATGTGGGTGACGCGTTCGGGTTCGCGGCGCAGGATCCGCAGGGACTCCAGGGCGGCGCCGGTCTGGGCGGGGCCGAGGGCGGCGGAGAACAGGAACGGGCGGGCGGCGTAGCGCAGGTGGCCGATCAGTTCGTGGCTGCCGGCGACCCAGCCGCCCATGGAGGGGATGGCCTTGGAGAGGGTGCCGAGTTTGATGTCGACGCGGTGGCGGTAGCCGAAGTGCTCCTCGATGCCGCCGCCGGTTTCTCCGATGACGCCCAGGGCGTGGGCCTCGTCGACCATCAGGAGGGCGTCGTGGGCGTCGCAGACCGCGCGCAGTTCGGGCAGCGGGGCGATGTCGCCGTCCATGGAGTAGACGCTGTCGACGATGACCAGGCGCACGCCGGTCGGGGAGGCGGCCTTGAGGCGGCGTTCGAGGTGGTCGACGTCGTTGTGGCGGAAGCGGGTGACGGTGGCGCCGGAGAGGCGGCAGCCGTCGACGATGCTGGCGTGGTCGTACTTGTCGATCAGGACGGTGTCGCCCTGGCCGACCAGGGCGCCGACGGTGCCGACGTTGGCGGCGTAGCCGGAGCCGAAGACCTGGGCGCGTTCGCGGCGGGCGAAGCGGGCGACCTCGGCTTCCAGTTCCTCGTGCAGCGGGATGGTGCCGGCCAGGGCGCGCACGCCGTGGTTGCCGGTGCCGTAGACGTCGACGGCGGCCTTGGCGGCGGCCACCACGCGTTCGTCGCCGGCCAGGCCCAGGTAGCTGTAGCCGGACATCATGAGCAGGCGCTCGCCGTCCAGGTCGCAGTAGGCGCTGTCGCGTTCCATGGTGTAGGCGACGAAGCTGTTGCGGCGTGAGGGGTCGGACTCCAGCGCGGCCACGCGGTCCAGGGTGGCGGCGAGCTTCGGCTCCAGGCGGTCCCATGCTCCGGTGGCGTTCACGTGCGGGTCTCCTTCTCGGCGGGGCGCGGCGGGCGCGCGGCGGTTTTGCCGTGCGGTTTGCCGTCGGTTTGCCGCCGGTTGTCCGTCGGCTGGTCGGCGGTTCGTCGTCGGCTTGTTCCGGATTGTTTTCGGTATTTCCCGGCGCGGGGGCGGGTGGTGGTGCTGGGGTTTCCTCCCGGGATAGTCCCGGGGCTTTTACGGGTGGTGCCCGGCGCAGGGGGTGGGGTGGTGTTTCTCGAAGCCTTCACGCGGGGTGCTCAAGGATGACTACATTTCTACGGCAGGATGCGCAAGGCGTCCGCAATAGCCGTGTTCCCGGCCTGCGGTAACGCTCTGACGTGCAGAAACCCTGCGTCCACGACGCATGGACCGGCTGGTGGGTATGTTTTGTCGACCAGTGTTGACACCGTGTGATGCGTCGAATGTATGGTCGAAATCCGCCGAAACCGAACGGCTGGTCGGCGGAATTTCCGGTCCAGGTTTCCCACGCCGTCGGCCCGGCGTCACGGGCCGTCGGCTCCGCTTTGGCTCAAGGGGGTTGGAGCACGTTGAACGGCTTCCGGGAAGACAGTCCGTACGGCAGATCGGGGGAATTCTCATGCTGATCCGCCTGACAGGACTTGTGACGATCGAGCACGACCACGGCGCCCCGCAGCACCTGTCCAGCGCCCAGGCCCAGGTGGCGTTCGCCCGCCTGGTCCTGGAGCGCTCCGCCGGCACCAGCCGCGACCAGCTGGCCGACACCATCTGGCCCGACGGCCTGCCCGACACCTGGGCCTCCGCGCTGCGCAGCGTGGTCTCGCGGGTGCGGGCCTTCGTCGCCGCCCCCGGCCAGGGCCCGGGCGCCACCCCGCTGATCGCCCAGGGCGGGCGCTACGTCCTGCGGCTGCCCGCGGACGCGGCGGTGGACCTGGAGGCCGCCGCCAGCGCGGTCGGGGAGGCCGGGGAGGCGTACGCGGCCCGCTCCTACGCGGTGGCGCAGCAGCTGGCCGCGGGTGCGATCGCCAATCTGCGCGGCGCGTTCCTGCCCGACCACGAGGGCGAGTGGGCGGGCGGGGTGCGCGAGCACGTGGAGGAGCTGCGGATGTCCGCGCTGGAGACGGCGAGCCTGTCGGCCTCGGCGCTGGGCGAGGAGCACCACGCGCTGCGCTGGGCCGACGAGGCGGTGCGCCGCGCCCCGTTCCGCGAGAGCGCCTACCGCTGCCGGATGGAGGCGCTGGCCGCGGCCGGCAACCGGGCCGAGGCGCTGCGCTGTTACCAGCAGCTGCGCCAGGTGCTGGCGGAGGAGCTGGGCATCGACCCGGCCGCCGAGACCCAGGAGCTCTACCTGGCGCTGCTGCGCTCCCCCGCTCCCGTCGCGCCCGCTGCGGCGGCGGTGCGGCCGGTGGACCCGGTGCTGATGGGGATCTTCGAGCCGCTGGCCCTGGCCCGGCTGGCGCGCCCGGCCGGGCCGCCGGTGCGCGCGGCCTGACGGCCTGTCGGTGGGCGCGCGGCCTGGCGGGATCGGCGGTGCGCGCGGCCTGACGGCCTGTCGGTGCGCGCGCGGCTTGACGGCCTGTCGTCGTGGCGGGCGGCCCCCGGCTTCGGGGGGCCGCCCGCCCGCGTGCGCGCACGGGGGCGGGCGGGGGCGCGGGGGTCGCGGGCGCGCCGGGGCGGGCGCGCGCGTGTTGCGGAGGTGTTGCGGTGGGCGTGGCGCACGGCGCGCTCGTAGTAGCGTCGAGGCGCGAAGTCGCGCACGCCGCGCGGCTTTTACCGAACCGGGACGGGGGTCGAGCGTTGGGAAGGGGTGGTGGGTGTGGGACGGGCACGCGTGGCGGCGCGGGTGATCGTGCACCCTGGTGTGGAGGACCTCAGCGTCCAGCAGGTGTTGGAGGCACTCGCGGACCCTGCCCGCAGATCGGTGGTGCGCCGGCTGGCCCACGCGGGCGCCGCGCTGAGCTGCGGCTCCTTTGACCTTCCGGTCTCCCGCTCCACCTCGACGCACCACTTCAACGTGCTGCGCCAGGCCGGACTGCTGCACCAGTACTACGTCGGCACCACCAAGATGAACTCGCTGCGCGCCGAGGAGTTGGAGGGCCGTTTCCCGGGCCTGCTGTCGGCGGTGGTCGCCGCCGCCGACGCCGAGGCCCGCGCGGCGCCCTGACGGCCGGCCCGCTCGCGGCCGGCGGCCGCGGGGCGGGCCGGTTCCGGAAGGCTCGGCCCCGGCGGGGTCAGTTCTGGACGGTGAGGACGATCTTGCCGACCTGGGTACCGGCCTCCAGGTAGCGGTGGGCCTCGGCGATCCGGTCGAGGCCCTCGAAGACCCGGTCGACGGCGGGGGTGAAGGAGCCGTCCGCGAGCCCGGCGGTGACGAAGGCCTGTGCGCGGCGCAGCCGTTCGTCGTCGCGGGTCACCTCGTGCATGGAGTAGAAGCGGCTGGTGACGGGGGCGAAGGTGTCCTGGCCGGGCAGGGGGGTGTCGCGGGGGTCGAGGCGGCCGTAGACGATCAGGCGTCCGCCGGGGGCGATGGTGCGGGCGAGGGTGAGGACGCCGGGGCCGGCGACGGGGTCGAAGACGGTGCGCACGCCGGTGCCGGCGGTGATGGCGTCCACGCGGGCCACCAGGTCCTCCTCGCCGGTGATGACGACGTCGGCGGCGCCGGCGTCCAGGAGTTGCTGCTTCTTGGCGCGGGTGCGGGTGGTGGCGATGGGGACGGCGCCCAGGCGGCGGGCGGTGCGGATGGCGGCCAGGCCGGTGCCGGAGGCGGCGGCGGTGAGCAGGACGTGGTCGCCGGGGCGCAGGTGGCCGTCCTCGGCGAGGGCGCCGTAGGCGGTCAGGTAGGGCATCCACACGGCCGTGCCCTGGACGTCGGTGAGGCCGGCCGGGTGGTGGACGACGGCGCGGGCGGGCACGAGGGCGTGGGTGCGGTAGACGCCGTAGTCGTTCTGGGAGAAGGCCGGGACGGTGTCGACCCGGTCGCCGGCGGCGAAGCCGGTGACGCCCTCGCCGAGGGCTTCCACGGTGCCGGCGGCCTCGTAGCCGGGGGTGGCGGGCAGCCTGGGCTCGTCGAGGTAGGTGCCGGCGCGGAAGAGGGCCTCGGCGCGGTTGAGGCCGATCGCGGTGACGCGGATGAGCAGTTCGCCGGGGCCGGGCACGGGTACGGCGGCGGCTCGCACGGTCAGGACCTCCGGCCCTCCGGTGCGGTCGAAGACGACGGTCCTGGACATGGCGTAACTCCCCTGCTGCGGCGGGCCGGTGGCGGTGCGGCGTGCGGTGCGGCGTGCGGTGCGGCGTGCGGTGCGGCCACTTACGTAACCCGGTGCGCGGGAAACTGTCAAACTTCGACCGGTCTCGGAATAGGGGGCGGTCGGCGGGCGTTGCCGGTGAGTTGACCCCGCGTCAGACCCGCGTCAGACCCGCGTCAGACCCGCGTCAGACCCGCGTCAGACCCGGGGCCGCGCGGGCTGCGGCTGCTCGCGGACGGCGGCGTGCCGGCGGCGCGGCTGCACGCCCTGGACGCGGCGGGCGAGTTCTGCGACCACCCGTCGCTGGTGATGTCGCTGCTGCCGGGCGGCGTGCGGGTGGCGCAGGACCGCGACGTGGAGCGCCGCGCGGACCTGCTGGCCGGTCAGCTGGCCGCCGTGCACGCGCTCGCGGTGGCGCCGGGCGAGCACCCCCGCGCCTTCGAGGCGTGGACGGCCCCGGAGCGGGTGCGGGTGCCCGGGGCCACGGCGCGTCCCGGGGTGTGGCGGCGGGCGGTGGACGTGATCCGCCGCGAGGTGCCCGCGTACCGGCCGTGCTTCCTGCACCGCGACTTCCACCCCGGCAACGTGCTGTTCACCGGGCAGGGCCCCGAGCTGGCCGTCAGCGGGGTCGTGGACTGGGTGGAGACCTCCTGGGGCCCGGCCGACCTGGACGTGGCCCACTGCTCCACCGCCCTGGCCCTGCTGCACGGCGTGGACACCGGCCTGGACTTCGCCGCCCGCTACCTGGCGGCCGGCGGCACGCTGGAGGCGGACCGGGGCGCGCACCTGTACTGGCGGCTGCTGGACGCGCTGGCGTTCGCGCCGGACGCGGAGAAGGTCGCCGTGCCGTGGCGGGAGCTGGGGCGCGGCGACCTGACGCCGGCCCTGCTGGGCCGGCGCCTGGAGGACTACCTGGAGGCGCTGCTCGACCGGTACGCCTGAGCGCCGCCCGCCGCCGGCTCCCCGGCTCCCGGCTCCCGGCTTCCCGGTGGGCGGTTCAGGAGGCCGGACCGCCGTCGAGGAAGGCGGCGATCAGGGCGTGGGGGGTGTCGTCGCCGTTGAGGAGCTCGTGCATGTGCGCGCCCTCGGAGGCGGCCTCGGCGCCGCGCGGGAACATGGCCCGCTCGTACGCGGCGAGGGCGGCCTCGGTGTCGCCGGGGTGCGCGGCCAAGGCCTGGCCGAGTTCGGCGCCGTCGAGCATGGCGAGGTTGGCGCCCTCGCCGTTGGGGGCCGCGAGGTGGGCGGCGTCGCCCAGCAGGGTCACCCCCGGCACCCGGTCCCACCGGTGGCCGATCGGCAGGGTGTAGTGGGGGCGCAGGAGCGGCGCGGTGTCGCCGTCGGTGATCAGCGCGGTGAGCTCCGGTGCCCAGCCGTCGAACTGTGCCGCGATGCGGGCGCGTGCCTCACCGGGGTCGGTGAAGTCGATGTCGGCGAACCATTCCTGCGTCCTGGTGAGCATCACGTAGGTGTGCAGGGTGTCGCCGCTCTCCCGGTGGGCGAAGATCTCCGCGCCCGGCGAGGGCGCCATCATCGACCCGCCGCCGACCGCCTTCGCGGCGGCGAGGTGGCGGGTGTCGGCGTCGAACAGGTAGGTCTCGACGCACGACGTGCCGGTGTACTGGGGGGTGGCGGCGGACAGCAGCGGCCGCACCCGCGACCACGCGCCGTCCGCGCCGACCAGCAGGCCGGTGGCGGCGGTGGTGCCGTCGGCGAACGCCACCTCGTGGCGGCCGGCGCCCAGGGCGCGGACGCCGGCGGCCTTGCGGCCCCACCGGACGGTGCCGGCCGGGAGCGAGTCGAGCAGCATCTGCCGCAGTTCGGCGCGCTGCACCTCGGGGCGCCCGCCCGTGCCGTCGTCGGCCTTGTCGAGCAGGACGCTCCCGTCCCGGTCGAGGATCCGCATCGCCTGGCGGCCCTCCAGGACGAGGGCTTCGAACTCCTCCGTCAGGCCGGCCGCCCGGACGGCGAGCTGCCCGTTGTAGTCGTGGATGTCGAGCATCCCGCCCTGCGCACGCGCCGCCGGCGAGGCCTCCGCCTCGTAGACGGTGGCCGCGATGCCGTGCAGGTGCAGGACCCGGGCCAGGGTCAGCCCGCCGAGTCCGGCGCCGATGATCGTGATGTCGGTGGTCATGGTGGTTCCCTGTCTGTCGCGCGCCTGCCGGATGGGCACCCGGCCTGTCCCCGGAAAGCTCCCAGGGCCCACCGGCACGCCGCTGACAGGCCACCGGCACCCGGCTCACACCCCCGACATCCGGCCGTCACCGCGCCCGCGTCGGATCGTCATGAGAATCATCGAGAATCACCCCTTCCGGAGCGCCGGTTGAGGCCGATCATGGGAGGACCTTCCTGTCTGCCGTCGAGAGGAACAGCTATGGCAAGGCGGCTGCGTGTCATCGGTAGCACCTCGGGTGTCGGCGACTGCCCGACGCTGTACGAGGACGTGGACACCGGCGAGGTGGCCGTGCAGGGGTACGCCGTGACGGACCCCGAGGACGTGGCGCAACTCATGCACGTGAAGGACGATGAGGGCTTCGTAGTCGTGCCCCGCGAACTGCTGGTGCGGTTCGCTCCGAAGGAGTCGACGCCGGTGCCGGAGTTCGTACCGCAGCAGCGGATCACCGAGTTCATCAACGACGGGTTCGAGCACACCGCGTGGCGGTTGGAGACAAGGGCGGGATACCTCTCCGACAAGCAGACGCCCTCCTACGCCGAGTTCCTTCGGACGGGGGACAGCGCCGGGGAGGTCGGGCACCCCTGGTTCGAGAACGTGCGCCGCATGGTCGGCAAGGGCAAGAGGTTCGAGCGGGTGCGTCTGGTGGACGATCCGCCGACCGAGGGGCAGCGGTACCTGCTGGCGTGCGCCCGGACCAACGTGGCGGCCGGTGAGGACATCCGGTGCATGTGGCGCTCGGAGGCCGAGGCGGCCGGGCTGGCCGGGCTGACGGACTTCTGGCTCTTCGACTCCCGCACGGTCGCGCGCTTCCACTTCGAGGGGGAGCGCACCGTGGGAATGGAGTTGGTCACCGACCCGCTGGAAGTCCTCCGTGCCTGCCAGGTGCGTGATGCCGCCTGGCACCACGCGAGGCCCTACGCGCGGTTCCGGGCTCAGGTACCTTCCGGCATGTGAGCACCGACTATCAGCAGGCACGGTCTGCTCTTGGTGCCCGGATGCGTGAACTGCGCACCGAGTGCGGGTTGTCCGGACGCGCCTTGGCCGTGCGGCTGGGCTGGCCCCAGTCCAAGGTCAGCAAGCTGGAGAACGGCAGGCAGTCGCCCACCAGGGCCGATGTGGTCGCCTGGGCCGAGGCCGTCGGCCGGCCCGACGCCGCCGCCGAACCGGTGGGCCGGCTGCGGACGGTGGAGACCCAGTACCGGTCGTGGCGGCGCCAACTCGCCGACGGTGTCCGGCCGGTGCAGGAGGCGCACGCCGCGCAGGGGAAGAAGACCGGCGACCGTCGGTCATTCGACCCGACCCTGGTTCCCGGCCTGCTCCAGACCGCCGAGTACGCGCGAGCGGTCCTCACCCGGTACACCAGGGTCCATCCGTCGATCCGCGACGTCGAGGCCGCGGCGGTGACCCGCATGGAACGCCAGAGGGTTCTCAACGACCGGTCGCGGTCGTTCCACTTCCTGGTGTGGGAAGGCGCCCTCGTCTCCCGGCTCTGCCCGCCGGCCGTACTGGCGGACCAGCTGGAGTGCCTGGCCCCCTGGCTGGCACGTGGGAACGTCCGGCTCGGGATCGTGCCGTTCGATGCCGATCTCAGAGTGCCCGCGGGAGTCGGATTCTCCATCCACGACGGCGCGTTGGTCATCACCGAGTCCTGGCACGCGGAGATGTGGTTGGACGATCCGGCAGACGTCGCGCTTCACGTCCGGGCGTGGGAGGCCCTGGCGGAGAGCGCCGTCTACGGCCCGTCAGCCCATCGGGTGATTTCCCGGGCCCGCCGGTCGCTGCTGTGAGAATCACCGGGAATCACCTCCGCCCGGTTCCTGCCGCCGCCCCTGCCTTCGTGGTGACGGAACCCCATCGGTCAAGGGAGTGGCACATGTCGGGTCTTGAGCCGACCGGACAGTCGGAACGGGTGAGCGCCGAGGAGTCGGCGGCGAACGATCTGCGGGAAGCGCTGCGCGCTGCCGGGATCTCCGCCCTCGTCCGTGGTGGCTCGGACGTGTTCGCGGGATCCAGCTTCTCCTGGGTGGCCCTGGGACACCTCAAGGAGGCCGAGGCCGCCGTGCTCGCCACCCTGATCCGCAAAGCCCTGGACACGTGAGCGCGGCACCGCAAGGGGCCCCCGGCCGCCGGGAGGCGGGGCGGCCCCGCCGGACCCCGACAAGCGGTCCGGCCGACCGAGCTGTCCCCGGAGGAACGCGAGCGGCGTCGGGCGTGCCCGACTTCGCCGAGCTGCTCGGGCGGTGCCGGCGCTCCGCCGTCCATCTGGAGCTGCGGGACTCCTACGACCAGTTGATCACGGACACGGTGGCCCGGGGTGTGGCCGTGCGCCGGGCCCAGGTCGTCTCCGAGCCCGTGTCCGCGTACATCCGGTGGGAGCACTACGTCACCCACGCCAACGTCACGGCGGGTGAGGAGGTCCGCTGGCTGCCCCGGCGACGGGCCACGGGCATCCCCCTGCCGGGCAACGACTTCTGGCTGTTCGACGGCGCGCTGCTTCGGGTGCACCACTTCTCCGGTGACGGCGCGGTGGTCGAGGACGAGATCACGGCGGACCCGCAAACCGTGGCGCTGTGTGCCACCGCGTTCGAAGCGGTCTGGGAGCGAGCGGTCCCGCACCACCTGTACGACGTCTGACGAAGGCCGGCTCCGTGCCCGCGCACCCCTCTGCGAGCGTTCAACAGGCCCGCGAAGCCCTGGCCGGCCGGGTGCGCGAGATCCGCGAGGACACGGGGAGCGGGGTCCACGCGGACACGCTGGATGCCGCTTCCACCCTCACCCGGCCCGGCCAGGTCGGTCTGTACGCCCGGGCCTTCGACCGCCTCTCGCGGGGGGCGGTGCGGGGCGCGGCCGTGCGCTCGCTCGTGGCGGGCGCCTTGGCCTGCCTGGACTGATACGGCAGCCGTCAGGCGGTGGCGGCCCGGGCCGAATCGGGCGCGGCGGCGTCGTCGGTGGTCGGCTCGTCCTGCGCCGGGGTCTGCGGCGTGGGGGTGGCCTGGGTGGCGGGGCCCAGGCGGCGGCGCAGCAGGACGGCGGCCAGGGCGGCGAGGGCGAAGCCCGCTCCGGCCCAGGGCAGGTGGCGGGCGCCGGCGGTGGAGACGACGAGGCCGCCCACCGCGCTGCCGGCGGTGATGCCCAGGTTGGAGAAGGAGATGAACAGGCTGTTGCCGAACTCGGGTGCGTCCTGGGCGTCGCGGGCCAGCCAGCTCTGGCTGACGACGAGTCCGCCGGAGTGCACCGCGCCCCAGAGCAGGACGCCGGCGGTCATCGGCGCGGGCCAGGGGCCGATCGCGTAGAGCAGGGCGTAGAGGAGGACGTAGAGGGCGGGGAAGGCGGTGACGGTGCGCGGGAGGTCGCGTTCCAGGAGGCGGCCGAAGAGGAGGTTGCCGAGGACCATGACGATCCCGAAGGCCATCAGCGCGGCGCCCACCAGGGAGACGCTCAGGCCGGTGACGCGTTCCAGGTATTCGGCGAAGTAGCCGTAGACGGAGAACATCGCGGCGAACACGCACACGACGGCGAGGACCGACAGCCACAGCCGGCCCCGGCGCAGGATGGCCAGCTGGCCCCGGTAGGAGGGGCGCCGGCCTGCGGGCGCTGCGGGCGCTGCGGGCGTCGCGGGGGTGGCGGGGGTGGCGGGCAGGAGGAGCAGGACGCCCAGGCAGGCCAGCAGGTTGACGCCGGCGCCGAACCAGAACGCGGCGGCCAGGCCCGCGTGTTCGGCGAGGTAGGAGGTGAGCGGCACGCCGAAGGCGAAGCCGACGGTGACGCCGGCGAAGACGGTGGTGGCCGCCCGGGTGGCGCGGTGTTCGGGGACCAGGTCGGCGGCGGTGGTGAGGGCGACGGCGAAGAAGACGGGGTGGAAGAGCGCGGGCAGGATCCGGAAGGCGAACATCACGGCGAAGTCGTCGGTGAGCGCGTACACGGCGTTGGAGAGCGCGAAGACGGCCAGTGCGCTCGCCAGGACGGCCTTGCGGCGCAGGCCGGAGGCCAGCAGGGTGCCGAACGGTCCGGTGGCGGCGACCACGAGGGCGAAGACGCCCACCAGCCAGCCGGCGGCGGAGGGTGTGACGCCGAGTTCCTCGGAGATGCGGGGCAGGACGCCGACGACGCCCATCTCGGTGGTGATGATCCCGAACACTCCCAGGGAGAGTGTCAGGACGGCGGGGCCGGTCTTTCGCATGTGCTGCCTCCGTCCGCCCGGCGCGCGGGGTGTGCGGGCGCACGGCACCCGCCCGCACATGGGGCTACAAATCTAGATAGTTAGATGGAATGGGGCGAAAAGGAAGGGCGCAGCCCGGGCCGCCCCGGCGGGGGCGGTGGGGTGCGCCCCGGAGGGGGCGGAGCGTCAGAGTTCGTCGCGGGCGTAGGCGGCGAACGCGGCGATCGTCGCCTCGTCGCGGCGGTAGAAGGTCCATTTGCCGACGCGTTCGGACACCAGCAGTCCGGCGTCGCGCAGGATCTGCAGGTAGCCGGAGACCACGGACTGGGCGAGCCCGGACTTCTCCCGGATGTCCGTCACGCACACGCCGATGTGGAAGCCCACGCCGCGCTCGCGGTAGTAGTCCTCGTCGAAGTAGCGCTCGGGCGTCTTGAGCCAGCGCAGGAAGTCCGCCCGCGCCGGGTTGGCGAGCGCCTTGTGGACGGCCAGCGGATCCACCGCGCGCTCCCTTCGCCCGACCCTCGACCAGATGACGTATCCAATATTCTAGATGTGAAGAAGCGTGTCAACCCGGGCCGCCGTCCGCCGGGTTCCCGTGCCCCGGCGGCCTGCGGGCCTACGGGCCGGCGTGGGCCAGGGGCGGGGCGATCGCCTGGGCGTCCACGCCCTCGCCCACCCACAGGCCGATCAGGAACGCGGCGGTCGCCTCCAGCAGCCCGGCCCGCTCCAGCCCCCCGCCGCCCACCGGCTCGCAGCCCACGTCCCGCACCAGGCGCCGCACCGTCTCCAGCGCGCCCGGCTCGTCCCCGCACAGCGGGACGGCCAGCGGACGCCCGTCGAACACCGGCGGGCTCAGGCGCCACACGCTCTCGTGGCACAGGTTGAACGCCTTGACCACGTGCGCCCCGGGCGCGCCCGCCGCGATGCGCTCGGCCGCCGAGGGCCCGGCGCCGGTGGCCAGGACGAAACCCGGGGCCACCGGGTTGGTGCAGTCCACCAGCGTGCGCCCGCCCAGGACGCCGGCCAGAGCGGCGGCCACACCGGCCGCCGCCGCGTGGGGCACGGCGAGCAGGACGGCGTCCGCCCCGTGCCCGGCCGCCTCCCGCACGCCCCCCGTCCGGGCACCGATCCGCCCGGCCAGGGCCGCGGCCCGGGCGCCGTCGCGCCCGCCCACCAGCACGTCGTGGCCCGCGCGCACCCACTGCCCGCCCAGCGCACCGGCCATGGCGCCGGTGCCGATGATCCCGATCCTCACGATCCCCGCTCCCCTTCTCCCGAACACGCCGACGACATCGACATCGACGATGTCGACGGCATCGACGACGTCGACTGCGCTGACGACACTAGGCACCGGCTCGGGCACCATTCGGTACGTGACCACCGATCAGGACCTCCTCGCCGACTGCCCCGCCCGCCTCGCCTTCGACCTGCTCGCCAACACCTGGAACCCGGTCGTCCTGTGGGCGCTGCGCCACCACCCCCAGCGCCCCGGGCAGTTGCGCGCGCGGATCGGGGGCATCAGCCCCAAGGTGCTGACCGAGACCCTGCGCCGCCTGCAGGCCAGCGGCCTGGTGGAACGCACCGCCCACCCCGGGTCGCCGCCCCGCGTCGAGTACGCGCTCACCGGCCTGGGGGCGAGCCTGCTCGCCCCGGTGGGCGCCCTCGGCGCGTGGGCGTTCGAGCACGGCGACGACGTCATGGCGGCCCAGGACCGCGCCGAAGGCGCGGGGCCCGCCGGGGCCGAGAGCGCGGGGCCCGCCGGGGCCTAGGATCTCCGGTGCACCGGAGGAATCTGACGGCGGCCGACGGCGGATCCTGGGGCGGCCTGGGCCTGGAGCTCCCCCCTGCCACCGAGCCGGGGCTGCGGCCGCGGATGGCCAACGGGAACCTGATCGTCCTGTCACAGGGTCCGCGGGTGGTGCTCACCGCCAGGATCGACGACGACCGCTGCGGCGTCGAGTACTCCCGCACGGACCACTACCGCTCCCCCCTCGCCCCGCTGCGGGCCGCCCGGGCGCGCGCGGTCGCCGGGCCGGGAGGGCCGTCCTGGTACGCCCGCTGGGCGCACCGCTTCGCCGGCGCCCTGCACGCCCGCGCCAACGGCCCGCTCCACGAGGGTCGGTGGGTGCTCTCCCCGCGGCTCGCCCGCCAGGGGACGGCACCGGCCGCAGGCGGGCCGGGCGGCCAGTGGCGCTCCCTGCTGCTCGACGCCCATCCCGACGGCTACGTCGACTGGTTCGACGGCTCCCGGCGGGTCATGCCGCTGCGCCGGATGCCACCGCCCGACGACCCCCGGGTGAAGGCCTGCCGCAAGCAGGCCCGGGAGGGGATCCTGGCGCCCGTCCTGCTCTGGTGGTTCAGCGGGCTCAACTGCCATGCGGTCCTGGACGGCCACGCCCGCCTCGGCGCCGCCATCGCCGAGAACCGCGAGCCGGCGGTCCTGGTCCTGTCCCGCGCACCGTCCGAGGAACGGACCAGGGCCCGGACGGACAAGGCCCTGTCGACCTACCGCCTCACCATGTCCCTGCTGGACGGTCCGCATCCGGTGGCGGACCGCCAGGGCCTGGCCTCGGCGGCGGGCCGCCTGCTCGCCACCCAGTTGCACGGCCCCGAGGCCGACCACGCGCCCACCCGCGCATGGCCGATGCCGTGAGGCCCACCCGCCCGGCTCCGCCCGGCACCGGCCGTTCCCGCCAGGGGCCTTGGCGGGTTCGCGGCCCAGGCGCGGCACTAGAGTGGGGCGGTGACCTCGCTGCCGGAAGACCTCTCGCCCCTGGCCGGCGACGACGACCGCGACACGGCCGTGCAACGCCTGCAGGAGGCGTACAGCCAAGGGCGCATCTCCCACGAGGAGATGGACGAACGCCTCCACCAGGCGCTCACCGCCAGGACGCAGGACGCACTCGGGCGGTCCCTGGCCTCGCTCCCCGAGCCGGGCGCGGGCACCGAGACGACGATCGGCGCCGCCACGGGACGCATCCGGCGCAGCGGCGCCTGGAAGGTGCCCCGGACCCTCAAGGTCTTCTCCGCGCTCGGCAGGGTGCGCCTGGACCTGTCCCGGGCGGTCATCGAGCACCCGGTCGTCGACATCGAACTGCAACTCGGCACCGGCGGCGCCAGGATCACGGTGCCCCACGACGCGGTCGTCGACATCGAGGGCATGCACTCCGGCTGGAAGGAGGCCCGCTACAAGCCCCCGCGGCGCCCCACCCCCGGCGGCCCCACGATCCGGATCTCCGGGACCACCGGATTCGGACGGCTGAAGATCCGCCACGCGCGACACTGAGACCCCCCGGGGCCGATCGGCTGCCGTAACTCTCTTCGCTTGACGTGTGGTTGACGATACGTCATGCCAGGTGACAGCGGTGATTCCCCGCGCCGTTCGGTGCGGGGCCTCGCCGGTTCACCCCTGGACGAGCGGCACGCCGGGTGGCAGCGGCGGCCTCACCGGGAGCCGGAACCCGTGCCGCCGACGTGCCCTGCGCGGCGCCCGTGTTCTCCCGCTCCGATCAGGCCACGGCGTGTTCCGCGTCGAGGACCGCGTCGATCTCGGCCAGTTCCTCGGAGGTCGGCACCCATTGCCCGGCGGCGGCGTTGGCGCGCACCTGCTCGGCACTGCTCGCCCCGGCGATGACCGAGCCGCAGCCGGGCCGTGCGGCGAGCGCGCCCACGCCGATCTCCAGGACGCTCCGGCCGCGCGCCTCGCCCCAGGCGGCGAGGCATTCGACCGCGTCGAGGCCGGCCTCGGTCACCCGCTCGGGCCGCGACGCCAGGCGCGAGCCCGCGGGCACGCCCGTGGCACGGCGCACCTTCCCGGTCAGCAGGCCGTTGGCGAGCGGGTAGAACGGCAGCACACCGAGGCCGTAGTGCAGCGCCGCGGGCACCACCTCCCGCTCCGCGCCGCGTTCGAGCAGCGACCATTCGTTCTGGGCCGAGACGAACGGGACGGCCCCGATCTCCCGGGCGACGTGCGCGGCCTCGGCGATCTGCCAGCCGGCGAAGTTGGAGTGCCCGATGTAGCGCACCTTGCCTTCGCGTACCAGCTCGCTGAGCGCGGCGAGCGTCTCGGCGATCGGCGTGCGCGGGTCGGGGGTGTGCAGCTGGTAGAGGTCGATGTGGTCGGTCTGCAGGCGTCGCAGCGACTCCTCGACCGCGCGCCGGATGTAGGCCCGGCCGCCCTTCGCCCCGGCTGCGGGCCCGTACCCCAGGTCCGCCCGCTGATAGCCGAACTTGGTGGCCAGCACGACCTCGTCGCGCCGCCCTTTCAACGCCTGGCCGAGCAGCGTCTCGGAGCCGCCTCCGGCCCCGTACATGTCGGCGGTGTCGAAGAGCGTCACCCCGGCGTCGAGTGCCGCGTCGACCACCGCGCGTGTCTGCGCCGCGTCGAGACGTCCGCCGAAGTTGTTGCAGCCGAGTCCGACCACGGAGACGAGGAGTCCGCTGTTGCCGAGCGTTCGATATTCCATGGGGTCACCCTAGTTCTGGCACGACGACAAGACCGGCCGCCCGTCACCCGGTCACCGATCGACCGCTGACCGGCTTCGGAACCACTCGTCCAGCGCGAGGGCGCCCGGCGGGCGCGGTCGGCGGGCGTGGTCGGCGACGGCCCGCCGCAGGGCCTCGGTGCTGCCGGGGGCGGCCGCCCGGCGCCGCATCTCGGCGTGGGCGGCGCGGCGCCCGGGGCTCAACGCCCGCACGGGCAGGGAGAACCGGCCGCGCAGGCACCACCACCTCGCGACCCGGGCGCAAAGGCGCCTCACACCGGCTCCGGGAACTCGTCGGCGCCTGCGGTGCCGTCGGGGCCCTCGGGGCTTTCGGGGCTTTCGGGGCTTTCGGGGCTTTCGGGGCTTTCGGCGGGGCGCAGGTGGATGGGGTGGGCGTGGATGCCGACGAAGGCGATCGTGCGCAGCGCGCCGACGTCGGTGAGCCGGCGGGCGACGCGGGCGGTGGATTCGGGGGCGAACAGGTCGGTGAGGTAGGCGGCGTGGTCGTCGTCGAGGGGCAGGCGGGCCAGGGCGGTGCGCACGGCGGCCAGGGCGTCGGCGAGCCGGGCGAAGGTGGCGGTCCGGGTGACGCCGCCGATCTCGACGGTGACCGGGTGCGGGTAGTCGCGGGGAGGGATGGCGGTCACGACGCGTCCCCGCTCGGGGGTCCGAGGACCGCCCACACCGCTTTGCCGACCCCGCCCGCGTGGGAGCGGCAGCCCCATCGGAGGGCGAGTTCGGACACCAGCCACAGCCCCCGCCCGCATTCTTCGTCCCCGCCCACGCGGCGCAGCACGGGCTGGCGGGGGTCGGCGTCGTGGACCTCGATCCGCAGGTCGTCGGCCGAGAGGGCGAAGCGCACGAACAGCAGCCGGTCGGACGGGGTGCGGGCGTGCTGGACGGCGTTGGTGACGAGTTCGCCGAGCACCAGCCCGGAGTGGTCGGCGAACAGTTCGCCCCCCTGGTGGTCGGAGAGGAAGCCGCGCAGCAGCCCGCGTGCGGTGGGCACGGACTTCTGGTGGCGCGACAGCCAGCAGGAGTACTCCCCCACTGTTTCCGGCTGTTCCTTCAATACTTCGGGCATGGCCTCACTCGCCTCGGAGTTGTCCCGGATGCGGGAGTTTCGCCACGTCGGCCCGGGCCGCCGGGCCGCTGGTTGATCGTTCGTCATGATGAGCTCTCTGTGGCCTTGATCGCTGCGCACCATTCTCACTGTGCGTGCATTAAGCGTCGCTCTGAGCGGCTAACCTGGGAAGGGTGACCCTGTGTCACGCTGCGATTGGGCACATGGAGGCTGAGCATGGGGTTCCAACCAAACGAGCTGGATCCTGGGCGGTCGGCGCGAGACCAGTTCGGCTGGGAGATGCGTGCCCATCGTGAGCGAGCGGGTATGTCGCTCGACCAACTCGCCAAGATCGTCAATATCTCGAAGGGGCATCTCGGGCGGGTCGAACGCGCCGAATCAATGCCACCGCCGGACCTGCCCGGCATGCTGGACGCGGCGTTCGGCACCGACGGCCGGTTCGACCGCATCTACCAGTTGGCCAAGAACGAGAAGTTCCCTGGCAAGTACCGGCAGGCGATCCATCTGGAGGGTCAGGCCGCCGTCATCGAGGAGTTCGCCTCTGCGACCATCCCCGGCCTGTTGCAAATTCCTTCTTTCGCCCGACACTCGCTACGTGCAGGCCAACAGCACGCTACCGAGCAAGAGATCGACGCATTGCTCGCCGCACGACTCGAACGTCAGAAGCGGCTGGATTCCACGACGCCGCCGCGATGTTGGTTCATCCTGGACGAGGCGACGCTCCGGCGACCAGTCGGCGGACTCCATGTGATGTGCGAGCAACTCACCGCCCTAGCAGACGAAAAGCGCTCCTTCATCACGATCCAGGTCCTGCCCTTCGCCGCCGGCGAACACCCTGAGATGGGCGGTTCCCTCATGCTGTACACCCTCCCGGCGGGCGGTGTGATCGCTTGGGCGGAAGGTGCAAAGAACGGTGAGGTCATCGACGAAATGCCCAAGGTCGCCGAGCGGCGTGAGTCCTACGATCTACTGAGGGCCCAGGCCCTGTCGCCCCGGGACTCCCGGGCGATGATCAGACGCATTCTGAAGGAGTACGGCCGTGCGAGCAGAGACGCAGGAAGAATGGCGAAAGAGTAGCCACAGCAACAATGACGGCGGTGTCTGCGTCGAGGTCGACGACGCACACCCGGGCCGCGTCCGGGACTCCAAGGACCCCGACGGCCCCCGGCTGGCCTTCTCCGCTGATGCCTGGCAGTCCTTCGTGACGGCCGTACGCGGCGGCGAGTTCGGCCAGATCTGACGGTTTGGCAGGCCCGGGCCCTGCCGCTGCGGCAGGGACCCGGGCCTTTCACGGACTCCCCTAGGCAGTGTCGTCAAAGTGATCTTGGCTAGTGGATCATGGTGTGGTGATACGTCGCCATGAACTCTCCGATGCCGAGTGGGGCTTGGTGGA